>JAQTVB010000041.1 GCA_028707005.1 Patescibacteria group bacterium | reverse complement strand
GAATTCAATCTTAGCCAGGACGAATTAGCGTCCCGGGTGGGCAGATCCCGGCCGGCGATTGCCAACGCCATTCGGCTGTTAAACCTGCCGGAGGAAATCCAGCAAGCCCTGATTGCAGGCCGGATCAGCGAGGGCCATGCCAAAATAATTGTCGGGCTGGAAAGCGAAGATAAGCAATTAATGCTCTATCAGAAAATTTTAAAAGGCAATTTATCGGTTGACGCCGCCATCAAAGAAACCAGGATTATGGGCGGGACCAAGCAGGCCAGAATTAAAATTAATTACGCGGATAAAGATAAGGAATTCGCTTTCCGGCAATTTTTCGGCACCAAGGCGGAAATTAAGCGCACCGGCAAAGGCGGTTCGGTGATTCTTTACTTTTTTTCCGACGAAGAACTGGGCGAAATGGTGGCGAAGATAAAAAAGTAATTTGACATCAACGCTAGCGGACGAGTATAATATTGATACAATTACCGCTCAATCATATGTCAACTATCCATAAATGCGATAAATGCGGGAAAGCCATAAAAGGGAACGAGATAAGCATTTCTTTTGTGGACATAAATAGGAGACTTTTTGAAGGAAGTTCATATAATAGTTTTGATTTTTGCGAAGAATGCGCCAAACCGTTAGTGGTTTATGTAAAAGGTTTTGTAAAATTTAATAAAAAATTTAAAAAATAATAAATTTATGTCATTAGCTCCCGAGCAATTTGCTAAGTTGGTTACTAAGGAAGATTTAAAAAAATTAGAACTGGTGAATGCTTAAAATATCTCAAATTAAATTTACTAAAATTTAAAAGCATGTTGAAATCTAAACTACTTTTTCAAATAGCCATCGCCTCGCTCTTCGCCACTTTGGCCACGGCCGGCATCGTCGCGGCCACCACCACTATCGGCGCGAATATTTCCACTGACGGTACTCTAACCATCACCAGTACTACTGCCACTTCTACTTTTTCCACCGGCGGTTTAACCGTGGGCACTAATCAATTTGTGGTCCAGCAAACTTCGGGCCATGCGGGGATTGGCACGACTTCGCCGTATTCTCTACTTTCCATTTCCAATTCTGCTTCAACCGCGGTTAATACGCCGCTTTTTACTATTGCAAGCACTACGGCCGGCACGTCCACCTCAACCTTAATGACGGTGTTGGCGAATGGGAATGTGGGTATCGGGACTACATCACCGTATGCACCATTATCCATTGCTGCAGCAACCCCGGCAAATGGACATGCCCTGGTCTTTTATAACGGCGCTAGTTGGAAGATTATAGCTGATTCGGGTGGAGATGTGGCAAGTACATTAGATTTCAATTTTGGAGGAGGTTTGAGTACGCAAACTGGAAATTTTCGTTTCTTTAGAGGTAATAATTCTAGTGGGCAATTGGGCATACAGATAATGGCGGGCGATGGTACAGCTTCTACAAATACGTTTTTAGGAGCTAATAGAAATTCTTATATTAATAGTCTTAATGGCACTGTGGGTGTCGGTACTCAAGCACCGTTGGCACTTTTCCATGTCTCTACGACTTCGCCTACAAATGATGTATTCAGAGTCACGTCAGGCACACAAAATCTGCTCTATAATGCATCTGGTAACTTAGGGATTGGCACCACCTCTCCATTTGCCAAACTAGACATTCTCTCAACTCTCAACAACCAAACTCCGCTTCTAAATATCGCTTCCTCTACTAACGGTGCGGCTACTTCTACAGCTTTGTTTGTGGCGGCGAATGGGTATGTGGGTATCGGCACTTCATCCCCAGCCTCCTTGCTCCATGTCTCGGCCGGCACCAGCGCCACCACCACGGTTGAATTCGGCGCGCAGTCGGTAACCTCAAAAACTTGTTTTAATGTCCGCGACGCTCTGGGCGCGGCCACCAGCTTTTATTTCGTGGGCACGACCATGGTTGTGGAGGCGAATAGGTGCAGATAACCCCCTCCTAATTAGGGGGATTTATAATTGTATTGACAAGTTACTTAATTTGGTATACAATAAAAACATAAGAAAAATAAGCAAAATAATTTTATGGCTCAAAAAATCGGCAGTCAAATACAAATAAGAATAGATGCGGCTACCAAGAAAAAAACTCAAAAAATATTGGAAAACATCGGCCTGGACATAAGTTCCGCGGTACGGCTGTTTTTCAAGCAGATTATAAATACCGGCGCTCTGCCCCTGGAAACCAGAGATGAAAATGGCTTCACCTTAAAAAAATCATTGGAGCTAAAACAAGCCATAGTTGACGCCGGGACAGCCAAGCAATCTTTTAAAAAATCTGGCGACTTAATTAAGAGTTTGCTGGCATAATTATCATGCTTACAGCTAAATACTCGCGGCATTTTAAAAAAGATTTCAGGGCCGCTGTTAAAGCCGATCCATCGGTGACAAACGAGTTGCGCGCTATTTTAGATATACTTCTCTCCGGCCGTTCTTTGCCGCCGCCATACCGTCCGCATAAATTATTCGGAGAATTTTCAGAATGTTCAGAGTGCCATTTGCGGCCGGATTTGCTTTTAGTTTATAAGATAAACAAAGATGAGCTTTGGCTTTTTCTTCTGCGCCTCGGGTCGCATAGTAGAATTTTTGGATAGGCTTAACTGCCAGAGAGAGAATAAAAGCAGGTAAATATTCCCTGTTTTTTTGTTGCTATTTTTTGGCAAAATGTTATATTATAATCATTAAAAGGAGGCACACTTAGGTTGTGCCTTTACTGTGTTTAGTCAAATGTAGCGTGTTTGCTATTCACGTAATTGGTGCAAGTAAAAAATTTTCAATTTTCAATGAATGACCAATTTTAAATTTTCAAAAATACGGAAGAAATTTGTGTAAATTCGTCCTAAATTTGTGTTAATTAGTGTTTTTTATGAAGTTCACTCATCTCCATGTCCATAGCCACTATTCTTTGCTTGACGGTTTGACAAAAATCGACGAGCTGATTAAGAAAGCCAAAGAGGAAGGCTCTAATAGCTTGGCTTTGACCGATCACGGCGTCATGTATGGCGCGATTGAATTCTATGAAAAGTGCAAAAAAGCCGGCTTGAAGCCGATCATCGGCGTGGAAGCGTATCTGGCGCCAGGCTCGCGGCTGGAAAAGATCGCCAACGCGGAAGAAAAAAATTATCACCTGGTGCTGCTCGCGAAAAATAAAACCGGCTACCAGAATCTGATCAAATTGACTTCCATCGCGCATCTAGAAGGCTTTTACTATAAGCCCAGGATTGACTGGGAAGTGCTGACTAAGCATCACGAGGGTTTAATCGCTTTAACCGCCTGCCTGGCCGGAGAAATACCGCGCCTCATCATGGCCGGAAAATTGGACAAGGTAAAAAAAAGAATTTTGGAATACAGCCGGCTGTTCGGCCCGGATAATTTTTATCTGGAACTGCAAAACCATCCCAACCTGGCGGAGCAGGAGCCGGTCAATCGGGCTTTGATCGCCTTGGCGCGCGAATTAAAGCTTCCTTTAGTGGCTACCAACGATGTCCATTATTTGCATAAAGATGATGATGAGCCGCAAGATGTTTTGCTCTGCCTGCAAACCAAAAAGAAAAAAG
>JAQTVB010000027.1 GCA_028707005.1 Patescibacteria group bacterium | reverse complement strand
CTCGCTAAGGTTGGTGAAGAGAAACAGCACGCCGTTGCCAAGATTCTTGGCGCCAAGCGTTAAAAGTAGAAAGGAACGGAATGAATACGAAAGTAAGCCCGCTAACGCGGCAAGAGCTTCAAAAACTCTTGGTCACGGACGCGGATGCTTTCACAGCGCTCCGCTTCCTTCGTCACCGCGAGCGCACCCCGGCGCTAGCGGATTTGGAAAATCAAGGAGGAAACGAAGTGCCCGGTTTTGCCGGAGCGCTTTGCGACCTCTACCACACTTTGTGGGCGGAAACCCCGATGGTTAAGGAAGAAATTCCCGCTGACCGACGGTTTTTCGCGGAGATTCTTCGGGGAGCGATGGCTTCGTCATCGTTCGAGAGTCTTCACGCACAGACGCAGTATTCTGACATCAAGTCGGTGCTTGGTACGCTCTCTATGGGAGATGCCGTGCTCGCGACCGTGTCAGAAGAGGAGAAGAAAAATCTCCAAGATACTGCCGAAGCGCAAAAGGCGGCGGATACTGCCGAAGCAGAAGCCGGACAGGCGGAAGCTGAAGCGAATGCGGCAGAAATGCTTGCACAATCCACTGCCGAACAAGCCGCCGGAGGAAATTCAACCGGTGCGGCTAGCGGTTTAACGCCAGAGGAAGCACAAGCGATCGCCAATGAGCTTGCCGAGCAGGCACAGGAAGCGAGAGTGAAGACCGACTCGGCGCGAGAAACTGCAAACGGCGCGAAAGAGTTCGCTGATTCCGTCGCCAACCAACTTTTGGGGCAACCCGGAAGCGAAGAGGCGCTGGAAAAAGCAAAAGAACTATCGCGTCGCGGATTAGCTGCCGCTCAAAAAACCCATACAGCGGTTGAGGAAGTTTCCAAAACCATTGACTCGTGGGGTCTTGAGGAAGGTGAACTGGTCCAAATGGGCATTCCGGAAGCCATGACGCTTTTGGAAAAAATGCGACAGAGCGACGCATTGAAAAAGTTTGCTCAACTCCTCGGTCGGATCAAAAGGATAGCCGCTCGCAAAGCGGCGTCAGATGATAAGGCCGAAGGAATACGGGTCGCGAAACCAGAGACGGGTCGCGATATCAAACGGGCGCTTCCCCGTGAACTCATTGCCTTAGCACATCCAGCGCTTCGCGTTCAAGCGTTAAAACGTTGGACTCGTGGAGAACTGGCATTACGTGGTGAGGAGCAAAAAAGGAAGCTTGGTGAGGGACCGGTAGTAGTCTGCGAAGATTCATCCGGTTCAATGGATGGAGTGAAGCAGCAGTGGGCCAAGGCGATAGTTTTATCGCTTGCTCATTATGCCAAACTCCGGAATCGGTCATTCGCGTGGATTATGTTTGACTCGGCTGTGAAGCGGAGTAAGATATACCAGTGCGGGCGATTGTCGCCAAAGGATCTCTTGGAGATCGCCGAGTCGCGTTCCGGAGGCGGGACGGATTTTGAAATTCCGCTCCGGGAAGCCGTTAAAGTGATTTGCACTGCTGGCTTGAAGAAAGCCGACATCGCGTTCATTACTGACGGCGACTGCGCGGTTTCAGACGAGTTCGTTCGTGAGTTTGGAGAGGTTAAAAAGGCACTGGAGGTCAATGTGTTCGCAGTTCTCTGCGATGTTGGCCATACTGCCGAGGCGACCATTGCCAAATTCTCGGATAGAATTGAACGAGCCTCATCTTTTAACGAAGTTGAGGCAGAACAAGTTTTCCAGAAACTATAGGAGGAGTTATGGAAAACCAAATCGTTGTGACGCTCCGAGCTGACAGGGGCAACAAATATGATGAAGACGGTCAGTGCATCGGAACCTACCAAAGGTCAATCGTTTTCATGCCGCGCGAGGTCAAACCCGACCAGACGGTTCGCGTTCGTCTTGTTCCAGTAATGGACAGAACAACGGGCAAGGAAAAGACGGACAAGGGAGGTCGGGTCATATACCGCGCGCAATTAGCGCCAGCTCAACTTCCTGAACGGTGCGAATGGGAAATCGCTGAAAAGGCAGGCGCTTTGCGGAAAGCCGTAGCTTTGCCAAGAGGAGAGGGCGAAGCGATTTTACGAGTCAAGCACAATCAAGGTGAGCCTTTGCCATCAGGGTGGACCGGTTACGACTGGTATTACTTCTTTGCTGATGCTGTCCTTGGTTCAAAGTTTTCGCCGGCTGCACTGCTGGTGCTTGAGGGTATGCCAGTGGCGACGGGAAGCGCATATGATGAGCTTCTGGGTTGGCTACTTGGCGGCGCTCGAGGCAGTGGAGATTTTTTTCACCGCCGACAAGCTGGGCAGATTGGGAAAGATGAATTGCCGGAGTTTCCGGAAACGGAACTTCAGCAGATCGTCGCGCGCCTAGAGAAAGGCGAATGTGTCATCGCTGACCAGTTAGAAAGGAGGTAGCGATGAAGAAGTTCTTTAAAGGGTTAAATATAAACCTAAAAAATATTTATAGGTAGGGGGTTCCTATGGTTAATAATCCCCGCTCTTCCTCGGATGTATGTCCGGGCTGATGAGTCCCACCTTTGCCGAATTTTCGGCTACAAGGTATAGGACGAAAAGAGTAAAGTGCTATAATATAAATATAGCTAAGCCCCCACCGGGCTATAGGGCGCGCAACAGAATCAAGTCAGGACGCAGTGTGAGTGTTTGCAAAAACTCTCTCCTCTAAACACGGCTGCTTGGCTCGTATAATTTCCGTTGCCTCCGGCCTATAGCCCCGCGGGGGTTTTTGTTATCCTTTCATGTTTATAACAAGCAATAGTTTGGATTATCCCCAGCCAATTAAGTAAAAACAGTCATAATATTATCATTTTGTTTAATATTAGCTATTTGCTTATTTAATAATATTTGATATAATATATACAAGTTGTATATGATTATATACATTCTGTATATAGTTTTATAGCTAACCAAAGCAATTTATTATGTTTAATTTTGTAAAAAATGGAAAAGGCGAGTTATTGAGTTTTTTCTTTAAGGATCCGGACAAGGAATACTACTTAACTGAAATCGCCAGAAATTTGAATAAAGAAGCTTCCTATTTTCAAAGGCACCTTGACGGTTTCGTCAAAGATGGAATTTTACTTGATGAACGCAAAGGCAACTTGCGTTTTTTCAAGTTAAACAAAAACTACCCACTCTATGAAGATATAAAAAAAATTATTTCAAAAACTATTGGCATAGAATTTAAATTAAAAGAGTTGGTTGGCGTGTTAAATGGAGTTGAAATAGCTTTTATATTCGGCTCCATAGCTAAAAACAAAGAGAACACAAATAGCGATATTGATTTAATGTTGATTGGTGAAGTTGACCAAGACGAATTAATTAAAAAAGTCGTCGAGCTGGAAACAAAATTAAACAGGGAAATAAATTATCATATTTATAGGAAACAAGAGTTTATTAAAAATATTAAAGAAAATAATAGTTTTATTATTAATATAATTAGCGAGCCAATTATAACATTGAAGGGAAACCCCGATGAATTTACAAGACTTATTAAAAAATAATCAAGTTGAGCCGATTAACATAACCGTGGCAGACGCCAGGGCGCAATTGGATAAGGCTTATAAGCAATATAATTTCGCTAAAAAGAATTTATCCGAAACTGGCGATGAAGATATGGTTTATAATCATATCTACGACTCTTTAAGATTGGCCTGCACGGCGATTTTATACTTGAATGGCTATAGAGTTAAAACCAGCGGTCCCGGTCATCATTGGATGACTGTCCAGGCGGCCGGTTTGGTCATGAACGAACTGCCTCACGAGTTTGAAAGAATTGAAAAAATGAGAAAGAAAAGAAATATACTTGAATATGGCAAAACTTTGCCGATTTCAGAAACAGACTTAAAGCAAGGCATGAGCGACGCCCAGACTTTATTGGAACGAGTAAATACGCTTATCGGAGAAAGAGAATCTAAATTGCCCATTACTTAATTCAACAAGGTTGGTATATAATAATACACTTTTAACTCCTTAAAAAAGGTTATAATTTCGTCCACTTGCCCCCGCATTTATGAAAACAGAGCCAAGGCTCTGTTTTTGGCTTTAGGCGGATCAGGGCATGGATCGGTCCGATTGAAATTATATGGATTTTAAACTATAATTTATAGTATAGATAAGACTTTTAAATTCTAGCGCCCTATTTATTACCGCCTTTTCAATAATAATTTTATGCCAAAGGCAAGGTCAAAAAATTTGGGTTTTACTTTAGTTGAACTCTTGGTAGTAATCGCCATTACCGGTTTTTTGGTTACGACGGCGGTGGTGACCTTAAGCAACGCCAGGATAAAAGCGCGAGATGCCAGAAGAATTTCCGATATCAGACAATTGCAGAAGGCTCTGGAAATGTATTACGACCAAAACAATGCTTATCCCATATCAACCAGTTGTGGCGCGGTTCTTCCGACCGTTAATTGGTGTAATAGCAGTCAAACTTTATCTAACGGCCACTGGATTAAAAATAATGGATCTGGCCCGGCCGATCTTAATGCTTTTTTAAGCCAAGATCCGCTTGACCCCAGACCGGTTAGTCCGATAGTTTTTCCGCCGAGTAATGGCGGAAATTATTTTTACTTTGATCATAATTTTAACAGCAACAATCCCAGCGGCCGATGGTATATTATCGTTTTCAGCCTGGAGGATAAGTCCAACTCGATCCAAAATTCAGACGGCGTGACGCTCTGCGATGGCACTTATGTCCATTATGGCAACGGCAGTAATGGCATTATAACCGTGGGCGGAAATTGCATAAAATAATTTCTTCAAGTAAGGGTTAAGGCTGTTTTTAAAATAGGATAGCGTTAACAATTAAAATTGATAAACAATATGCCAACGGGAGTGAGCCGAGGCCTATATTGGATGCCCAGAATATTATCCATATTGTTCATTGCCTTTTTAGTTTTGATGTCGCTGGACGTTTTCGGCTCGGGGCTGGATTTTTGGCAGACAATCATGGCGTTGTTTATTCATAACCTGCCGGCGTTGATTTTATTGGCTATTTTGATAGTTTCCTGGAAATATGAAATAGTCGGCGGAATAGTTTTTATTCTGGCCGGGTTGCTTTATATCGCCTTGTTATTAAGAAATCCGTTTCAGTGGTATTACTTGGCGTGGGCCGCGCAGATTTCCGGGGCGGCATTCGTTATAGGAATTTTGTTTTTCATCAATTGGTTTAAAAAATAATCTTTTTATGATCTTATCGGCGATAGTGATAATTTTTGTTCTGCTTGCCGGGGCTGCTATCTATCTGGGCGTAAGGGAGGATCAGCAAAAGAAATAATTTTTAAAAAAAGACCGCTGCCTTGGGAGGTAGCGGTTTGTTTGGCATTAAGCCAACATTGTCAGCGTCGTACAAAGCTCCGGTTTTCCGGAGCCATGGGCGCGAGGTTCATGGCCGCTTGTTATGGTTTCTCTGCCGTTTCGGCAAGCAAGATTCCGATGGCCGCGTTATGCGCCGCCTGGCGCCTAAACGCGTCAGCTGTCGCAGGAAGCGAGGTGGCGGCGGCCATGCTACACAGAAAAGCGCTGATGGCCGCGTCATACGCCGCTGTGCGCGTAAACGCCTTGACTGCCAAAGAGAGGCGCAACTCCAGAGTAGTTTCGCCAGTGTCTTCGATTTGTTGAGCGACCTTGAGATAATCATCCGGGTCAGTCACCACGGTGACACTGGCATAATTTTTGGCCGCGCTGCGGATCATGGACGGCCCGCCGATATCAATGTTCTCAATCGCCTCTCTCAGGTCGACGCCGGGCTTGGCCACGGTCTGCTCGAAGGGGTAGAGATTAACGACCACCAGATCGATTGGCTTAATCCCGTGTTGCTGGATAGCGGCTTCATGTGCCTGGTCGCCGCGCACGAAGAGCAAGCCGCCGTGGATCTTGGGGTGCAGAGTTTTGACGCGCCCGTCCAGCATTTCCGGAAAGCCGGTGACCTGGGAGATGTCAATAACGTTTTTTATGCCACCATCCCGCAAGGCTTTGGCCGTGCCGCCGGTGGAGATGATCTCCACGTCGGCTAGCGCCAGGCTAACGGCGAAGGGGATGATGTCGGTTTTGTCAGAAACCGAGATGAGTGCTCGTTTAATTTTTGCCATAGTTTGTTTTTTGTTTTTCTGTGGTTTAGATTGGTGATAACAAGGGTTATTAAGGTGCAAATTTTAACCCTCCGTGTTGTAAGATTAGGAAAGATTAGGTAAAAAGTCAAGGCCGGAGTTTGTAAAATTGTTGAATCTCTGGTAAGTTCAAGATAGATTAATAATAAGGAAATGGATCCCGGGTCAAGCCCGGAATGACAAATGAAATATGTCTCTACAAATCGGCATTGTCGGCTTGCCCAACGTTGGCAAATCAACATTATTCAATGCCTTAACTAAAAATAAAGTTGATGCGTCCAATTATCCTTTCTGCACCATTGATCCGAATATTGGCGTGGTGAAAGTGCCGGATGAACGGCTGGAAAAATTGGCCGCGATTTCTAAGCCGAAAAAAATTATCCCGACCGTGATTGAGTTCGTGGATATTGCCGGCCTGGTTAAGGGCGCATCCCAGGGCGAAGGTTTGGGCAATAAATTTTTATCCCACATCAGAGAATGCGACGCGATTTGCGAAGTGGTGCGCGATTTTAAAGATGATAATATTGTTCATGTTAATGGGAAAATTGATCCTGAAAGCGACCGTGAGACCGTCAACCTGGAATTAATTCTGGCCGACCTGGCGACCGTGGATAAAAGGCTGGAAAAAGCGGCCAGAGAAGCCAAGAGCGGCAACAAAGAGATGATGTTTTTAAAAGGTTTGCTGGAAAAATTAAAAAAACAACTGGCGGCCGGCCAAGCGGCGCGCGAGCTGGAATTTACTGAAGAGGAAACCAAAGAAGTGAAAACCTTGGGTTTGCTAACCGTTAAGCCGATTATTTATGTCTTGAACGTTAAGGATGACCTCACCCCCAGCCCCTCTCCTAGCCAGGAGAGGGGGGGTGCGGAATGGGATAGCAAAGTGATTAAAATTAACGCCAGAGTTGAAGAGGAGATCGCCAATTTGCCCGAAGCCGAACAGGCGGAATATATCAAAGAATTAGGGCTGGAGGAAAGCGGTTTAAGCAAATTAATCAAAGCATCTTATGAAATTTTGGGTTTAGTCACTTTTTTGACCACTGGCGCGGATGAAACGCGCGCCTGGACAATTAAGCGCGGCACCAAGGCGCCCGAGGCCGCCGGCGTTATCCATACTGATTTTCTTAAAGGCTTTGTGCGCGCGGAAGTAATTAACTGGCAGAAATTCATTAAAGCCGGTTCGGAAGCGCGGGCCAGAGAATTAGGCCAACTTAGAACCGAAGGCAGAGAATATGTAGTGCAGGACGGAGATATTTGTAATTTTTTAATTAATAATTGACGCTCCGAAAATCATACAAAAAACACCATCGGCGCCGATGGTGTTTTTTGCGTTTCAGTAAATTCGCGCCGGTTAACGTGAATTTACAATCTTTTTCTTAGCCACCATTTTTTAAAAAGCGGAATGGTTAGGGTGGATAAGATGAAAGCGATTGCTGGCACAATGGCGTTAACGAAAGGTTTATTTAACCCGGCAAAGTAGAAAAACACTACGATAGTGGCATAGGTAAATAGTGAAATAACTATTTTCCTAGTCCAGCTTGTTTCCCACGCTTTATCCATTTCAACGCGCTGGTTGCGTTTTTTTATTTTTTCAATTTCCAATTGTAGTTCCTCAAGCGACGGCATAGGATTATTATATTATTTTTCCAATATCACAATCTCCCGCCAAACTTTTTGCTGCTCGCGGCCGTAAACCATGGTTTGACGATCGGTTAGTTTTACAAAAATATTTTTTTGCAGTTCCGCTGGAACGGGATTGACAATTTTCAGTCCGGCCAAATCAGGATTGAGAAAAATATTTTTTCGTTTGTTATGGAACCGCGGCCAGATCATCACGATCCGGCCGGCCGGTTTTAAAATTTTTTTAAATTCAGACAAACTGCGCGAGTAAAGCATTTCCAGTTCTTTAATAATTTTTTCCAGGGAAAATTCGCCGCGCTGTGGCCCCAAGTATGGTTCGGTGATAATGGCATTAATAGAATTTGGTGAGATATATTTTGATATTTCAGTGGCGTTACTTTTCTTTAATTCGTAATTCGTAATTTTTAATTGATAATTGTCCTTTGTCCACTCAATATTTCTCTTAGTATCTTCAATAGCCTTAGCTGACAAATCGGTCCCAATAACGTGTTCGTAGCCCATGAGCATGGCTTCGGTAACAATCGTGCCGGAGCCGCAAAAGGGGTCCAGAATAATTGCGTCGTGATTAGATTTTAAAATCCCCCCAACCCCCTTTATCAAGGGGGCAGCAGCCGCTAAATTGATCATAATTTGCGCCAGTTTGGGCGGCAGCATGCCAGAACGGTCGTCTCTGGCCGGCCGGCCATAGTCGCGGAATGATAAATCTTTAAAAGGCTGGACGGCCAAGGTTTTTCCCAAGAGCAGTTTTTTATTGAATTGGATGATGACAATTTCCACTCCCCGGCCGGTGGTTAATTTATTCTGCTCCACCACCACGCTGGACAGTGTCGGCTCTTGGCTCGTTACCCAGCGGCTATTCACGCCGGACTGCTTAAGCAGTTTTTTGAATTCCATAGCCAGGACTTTTATATTGATATTGGTTTTGCCATAAGCAGAAAAGCCAAAATAAAATTTGCCGGCGTCGGCAGCCGGCTTGGGCAATTTTGGCATTAACAGAAGGGACAGGTCGCGACCTGTCCTTACTTCATCATGGATCAGGCCGAATTTTATGGTCCCGCCGATTTTTTCCAGAAGATTGGCTGTGATTGCTTGATCAGTGTCCAGGATAGCGATATTGGTCTGAATCAGAGATAATTTTCCAAGATTATTAAAAACAGCCGCTAATTCGGCCAAAGACAAGGTTGGATTGGATCCTAAAATGAAAAAGTATTGCATAGGATAATCATAACCCCATCAACCCTCTTTATCAAGGGGGCAAGTAGGGACAGGTCGCGACCTGTCCCTACTTGCAATTTTTTTAGACCTATGTTAAAGTGGAAATACAAATTAATAATATAACCTTTCCCACGCTTCTTTTAAGAAGCAGTCCTAACTAAGTTAAGGACTAAAGGTATTCTCCATCCCGATTTTTCCCCGGCCAACCGGGGAGCTAGAGAATATCTCGGGATTTTTTTAAAACACGAAAGTAACGAACAAAAATACACGAAAGAGTTAAGATGGTGATGCTTGTCAGTATGATAAATTATATAAGCACATTCGCGCCTTCTGTTAATTTTCGTTAAGTTCGTGTCTATTCTATTTTATGTCAAAGACTAAGTCGTCGGACCTGCCTCATTATGAATTGCTCTATTTAATCTCCAATAAATACAGCGAAGTTGAGGTAAAACCGATTATAGAAAAAATTAATGCTTTAATCCAAAGCAATCAAGGTAAAATTACCCAGAGTGTTGAGTTGGGCAAAAAAAGACTGGCCTACGCGATAAAAGGTTTCCGTTTCGGTTATTATAATTTAGTTGAGTTTGATATGCCGGGGATCAACCTGGCCAAAGTTGATCATACTTTGCGCATGATGAGCGAAATTTTAAGGCAGCAGATTGTCGCGAAGCAGGTTAAGACCGAGGAACAGATCAATCGCGACAAACAGATCGCGGAAAAAATCGCGGCCAAGAATTTGGCGGCGGTAAAAGCGGCCAAGCAAGAAGTATCCGCTCGCGCGGCCGAAGCCGGAGTTGTCGGAGCCAAAGCGGTCGACAAAGACAAGGTTGACTTGAAAGATTTGGATGAAAAACTTGATAAAATTTTGGAAACAGATAATTTATTATAAGACTCATAAATCATAAATTCGCCGCTATTCTGTTCGCAAGCGGATAGCGGCAAGAACAATTTTATGAATTTAAACAAAGCCATGCTCATCGGCAATTTAACCAGAGATCCGGAGATTAGAACCACCCCAACCGGTCGGACGGTAGCTTCATTTTCCGTCGCCACCAATTTTATCTGGACCGATCAATCGGGACAGAAGCGGGAAAAGGCGGAATTCCATAATATCGTCGCTTGGGCCAGGCTCGCCGAAATTTGCGGCCAGTACCTGAAAAAGGGGTCAAAAGTTTATCTTGAAGGCAGATTGCAGACGCGCGATTGGGTCGGCCAGGATAATGTTAAACGCTATCGCACGGAAATTATCGCCGAGAATTTGATTATGCTTGATCGCGCCGGCGCCGGCTCGGCCGGCAGAGTAAGCCGAGACGAACAGCCGCCAGTGCCCAGCGAACCGGTGATTAACGTTGAAGAGCCGGTTAATCCGGTGGCGACGATGGCCAACCCTGAGCCGGAGCAGGACGAGGAAGAGATTAAAGTGGAGAACATACCTTTTTAATAATTATAAGCCAAATACTGCAATCCGCCAGCCGGCGGAGCGAATACTACGAATATTTGTAGTATTCGTGTGCCATTTGTAGTATTCGCATTACAGGACTATGGAAGAAACAATCAAAAAAGAAAAGCAATGTTTTTTTTGCGCCAATAATCTTAAAGACGTTGATTATAAAGACGCGATGTTTTTGCGCCGTTTTATCAACTCTTACGGCAAGATTTTACCCAAGAAGAGAACCGGAACTTGCTCCGGTCATCAGCGCAAATTAGCTATTGCCATCAAGCGCGCTCGCGTCATGGCGATTCTGCCGTTCGTCAATAAATAACCAACGGGTTATTTATCTTAATAAATTTTAAGGATAGCGGGTAGTCGTTGCCGCGCTACGAAAATGTTTAATGTTATGATGTTAAACCAGGGTGATATAAAAGTTGGTGTTTTGGTTCAAATTAGTAATGAACCTTACGTAGTTATCAAAACCGATCATAATAAGACGGCCCAACGCCGGGCGGTTTTAAAAACCAAGTTAAAGAATTTGGTCAATGGTAGTATTTTAGAAAAATCTTTTCAGCAGGGCGAAAAGATTGAAGAGGCTGAAACCGAGACTAAAGTGGCCAACTACCAATATAAAACGGAAACCGAGGCCTGCTTCATGAATAATGAGACTTTTGAGCAGTTTAATTTGCCGCTGGAGCAAGTCGGCGACAAGCTGAAATTTTTGAAAGAAGGAACTGATGTGAATATTCTGTTTTTCCAGAGCCAGCCGGTCTCTCTAAGGCTGCCGATCAAAATCGCCATCAGAGTAGTGAGCGCGCCTCCGGGAGTGAAAGGCAATTCAGCCGGTAATGTTACTAAAACCGTGGAGCTGGAGACCGGCGCGCAGATTAATGTCCCCATGTTTATTAATGAAGGCGATACGATTATTATCAATACCGACGATGGCGAGTATGTGGGGCGGGAGCAATAAAACACGAAATTAACGAATATCAACCGAAACACACGAATCTAAAAAAGACGTTCCCTTTTTATGGGAACGTCTTTTTTAATTCGTTATCTTCGTAAATGTTCGTTTATTTCGCGTCTATTCCGTTACTTCCCGCGCTTTGGCTTCGCTTAAAATATGTTTTCGGATTTCCTTCATTAATTTTTTATCGGCGCGCAAAAACCGTTTGGCGTTTTCCCGGCCAACGCCCAATTTAATCTCGCCATAACTATAGGAGTTGCCTGATTTATTTATGACTCCGGTGCTGGCGCCGAGATCCAGTAAATCGCCGGAGATGGAAATACCCTCATTGTACATAATATCAAACTCGCAAGCCCTGAAGGGAGCGGCTACTTTGTTTTTTACCACCTTGCATTTTACCCGATTGCCGATAATTTTATCGCCCTGCTTGATTTGCGCGGCGCGCCTCACTTCAATCCTCACCGAAGAATAAAATTTTAAAGCCGTGCCGCCGGTGGTGGTTTCGGGATTACCGAAAAAGACGCCGATTTTCATTCTGATTTGGTTGATGAAAATGACCACGGTTTTGGTTTTGGAAATGATGCCGGTTAATTTGCGCAAAGCTTGGCTCATCAGGCGCGCCTGCAGTCCCATATGCTGATCGCCCATATCGCCTTCAATTTCTTTTTGCGGCACCAGCGCCGCCACCGAATCAACCACCACCACATCAACCGCATTCGAGCGCACCAAAGTTTCTAAAATTTCCAGCGCTTGTTCTCCCGTATCAGGCTGGCTGATTAAGAGTTCTTTGACATTGATGCCGATTTTTACCGCATATTCCGGATCAAGAGCATGCTCGGCGTCAATAAAGGCGGCAATCCCGCCGATTTTTTGCACTTCGGCAATAATGTGCTGGGCCAGAGTGGTTTTACCGCTGGCTTCCGGGCCAAAAATTTCTATAATTCGTCCGCGCGGCACGCCATTGATGCCGAGCGCGATATCCAAAGACAGACAGCCGGTCGGCACGGCGTCAACATCCGATTTTACGGCATCGCCAAATTTCATAATCGCCCCGTCGCCGAATCTGGTTTTAATTTGTTCTATGGCAGACATGGCGGCCTGCATTTTTTCTCCGGCTTCCTCCTTTTCTTTATTGGTTTTATTGTCCATAAACGTAAATTAAAAGGGTTAAAGGTATTTATATAATAAACCATTTTTGGCCGGTTGGCAAGGTTTGATTTTTAAAACGCCGGCGTTTTTTAGAATGGCCGGCGTTTTTTAAACTAAGTTTTTAATTTACAGCTTAGTCATTTACCAGTACCTGCCTAATTATCGTATTATTGCGGCTGTATTTTTTGCTGGCGGTGATGTTAATGAGATTAACTCCGTCTTTTAGATTAATGAGCTTGGAAAAATTTCCATTCTTATCGCTAAGAACACTTTCCCCGTTGATTGTTAAATTGGCCTCAGCTTCGGTCCGGCCCGATACCAAGAGAGATGTTTGGCTTACGGTAATATCAGCGCTGGGGAGATCTATAATTAACAGGGGCGGGGAAACTATTTTGTTAACGCGGTAGCCCAGATAGACGAAGCAAACGGCGATGACCAAAAAAATAATGATATTTCTTAGGATTTTCGGCATGGCCCAAAGATAACGCTCCTTAATCACTTTTCTGGAAAATATTTCTTTCTGTTTTTTAGATTCATAGACCCCGGCTTCAGTTTCGTAATTTTTTGCCAGCCGATTATAGTCCAGACCTAAAAAAAGCGCGTATTCGCGCAAAAAATTTTTTCCATAGACGCCGTGGGGCAATGAGCCGTATTCGCCTTTTTCCAGAAAGTCCAAATATTTTTCGCTGATGTTCAGTTTTTTGGCGACGTCTTTAAGCTTTAAATTTTTGGCTTGGCGCCCGGAACGCAGTTGCTCGGACACGGTTTCCGAGTCCAAGTAGATTTTATTAGCTTTAAATAAGCTCATGGAAATAACATAATGCGAATACCGCGAATAATTAAAGTGTTGTTCGCAGTATTCGCGTATATTCGCGGATTCGCATTATATCTGTTTAATAAGCTTAGAAACTGGACGTGCCGGTTCCGGATGAACTGCCATTAGTGTTGCTGGTGGTTGAGCTGTTATTTTTAAACCAACCAGAGGTTGCCCATTGTCCGCTGCTGGTGTTGGGTATGCCCAAAGCGGTAAAAACCAATTGAATCATCATATAACTGGTAAAAACTATCACCAGGCCGATGACCGCGCCGACAATGGTTTGCTTGCCTCTTTCCACCATTTCCGCTTTGCCGCCGGATAGGAGCCACATCAGGCCGCCGACGATGAAAGCCAGCAAGGCCAGTGAACCGACAATGCCGAGGATATAATTGGCTACTAAGATGGCGATTTGCATAAAATCATTGAGCTGGTAATTACCGCAGTTGCTGCCGCTAGTACAGCCACTTGGCACGTTACCGGTCGGGTTGGGCACAAAACCGGTGTCGGCAGCTTGCGCGCTTAAGGCGCTGACAGAGAGGACGAGAAACAAGAATAAGAATATGATGGATGATTTTATTGATTTTAACATTCATTGAAAATTGAAAATTGAAAATTGAAAATTTTAGTTTCAATGATTAAAATTCAAATATATTATTTATTAATTGCCTGCGTGTTATCAGTCGCCGCTCGGGTTTATCGTCTGCTGGACCTTGCCGGCGGCCAGATTAATTAAATTCGCGGTTTGTTCCTGGTTTAAAACCGCGGCGTCGATCATTTCTGCGAAGATTTTTTCCATGGCCGAGGAGTCTTTTCCCTTGTACCAACTTTTGGCGGTTAACAGCTGATCGGCAAAAACGCCAATATCATTATCATTGATTTGTTCATCTATCAGGGCGCGCAAGGCGGTCGGTTTTTTGGTTTTATCAAGATAAGTTTTGGCTTGTTCGGCCTTGGTTTCAAATTGAATAAAATCCCAGGCCGCGTCAGCGTTTTTACTTTTAGAAGAAACCGTCTCAACCCAGTAGTTGGCGAAATTTACCGGCGTATTGCCCTCTATTTGGGGCAGTTTAGCAATGGAGAAGTTTAACTTTGGCGCTTGCGCTTTGATCGTAGGCAGATGGTAGGCGTAACCGAACATGACCGCCAGCTTGCCTTGAGCGAACAAGATAAGAGATTCTTCCAGATTTTTATTCCAGCTGTAAACTTCTTTGGCCGGATTGGCAAAGTCCGAATAGAAGCGGAGCGCTTCCAGGCCCGGGTTATAGTTTTGATCCTTTAAAGCCGCCGGGATAACGTTGAACAAAACGCTGCTGCCTCCGTCCATCATCACCGAGCCGTTTTGCATCATCAAGACGGATAAGATGTCGCTATAGCGTTCAATATTGGTTGAGCCGCCCAGAGCAACGCCCGACTGGATGATTTCTCCCTGGCTGTCCTGTTTAACGGTTTTTTTTATGTCCTCAAGAAATTCGCTGTTCCAGTAAGCCGGCGGCTGGGCAATG
>JAQTVB010000026.1 GCA_028707005.1 Patescibacteria group bacterium | reverse complement strand
GTCGGGTAAAAGTTAGGGCAGGAACAAAAACAACTTGCCCGAATTTGCCGAAAGGCAAAGCGCTTAGGCAGGACAAAAAGCGCAAAATTTGGCTATATGCTGGAAACTCTGCGTATGCGAGAGTACCGGAAGGCAACAATCTCTCGACGGTGCAGATAATCAGCAGGAAAGACTTGTAAACTTTGTTGAGGTTTGAAAGATGGAGGGAGCTTCTGGGAGACAAGTGTCTCTTAGGTTTCGTAGAAGGGACGGCGGCCTTTAAGTAGGCTTCGCCCTGGAGGAACCCCTAGTACTATAAAAGGGTAGTGGAGCATAGAGTCCCATCTTAAACCTCTTCAGTGCCGGATAGTTTATTCGGCACCTCAACAAAGTTTACAAGAATCCTCAGAGACTACACGCCAAACATCCAATTTTGGATGATGATATAGTCCGATCTCCATGGCGACATGGAGTCCTGTAAATGTTCAGGAATAAAAACAAACTAATTCGAAAATCGAAAATCGAAACTCGAAAATTCCATGAAGTTCCGACCTGCACGAATGGCATAACAACTTGAATACTGTCTCAACGAAGGACTCGGTGAAATTGCAAGATGAGTAAAGATGCTCATTAACCATAGTTGGACGAAAAGACCCCGTGAAGCTTTACTACAGCTTGATATTGGGTTAGGGGTGCGCTTGTTCAGAATAGGTGGGAGCGCGTGCCTCACTAGCGTTCGGCACACTTCAATTAAAAATCTTCAATTACGAATTTTAATTCGTAATTGATAATTCGCCTGCCTGCCGGCAGGCAGGTAATTTTTAATTGAGTGAGTGGCGAGCGATAGCGAGGCACGCGCGACAGTGAGATACCACCCTAGTGCGCTTTTAATTCTTACCCTTGTCCGTGAATCCGGACTGGGAACAGTATCTGGCGGGTAGTTTGTCTGGGGCGGATGCCTCCCAAAAAGTAACGGAGGCGTTTACAAAGGTTGGCTATCCCGGAATGGAAACCCGGGAGATAGTGTAAAGGCATAAGCCAGCTTTACTGCGAGACCTACAAGTCAAGCAGTCGCGAAAGCGGAACTTAGTGATCCGACCATTCAATATAGGATGGTGGAAGCTCATCGGATAAAAGCTACTCCGGGGATAACAGGCTAGTCTTGCCCAAGCGTCCACAGCGACGGCAAGGTTCGGCACCTCGATGTCGGCTCGTCACATCCTGGGGGTGGAGAAGCTCCCAAGGGTTGGGCTGTTCGCCCATTAAAGTGGCACGCGAGCTGGGTTCAGACCGTTAAGGAATTGAGTCCTTTTTGTCATTCCCGCGCAGGCGGGAATCCAGATTCGATTTTTTAACTGTCTGAACCCCGAGGTTAAGACATAAATACGGCGGCCTTTAAGAGCAATTTTAAAGGTGAAGCTAACTTATATCGGTAAAATCCTAATAGGACAATACCGAGGGAAGTTTGTAAATTTTATTGAGGGTTATTATGACAACAGAACAATTAGGTGATAGATCGAAGCAGGCCATTGTTGATGCATTTGATGCGATCGAGAAAATCATCGCAGCAAGAGATCAGCATGACCTTACTCAAGAACAAATTGCGCTCGAGCAGGAGCGTCGAACACGGGAGGCAGAAGCGCACTTAGCTCTGGCGAAGTTAATTGCCGATTCTTGAGTTTCTGCAGCTAGGCCGTCAAAGGGCAGGTAGAAAAATGTTTCATATTTCACCTGCCCCCTTCAACGAAATTTGCAAACACCCGTAGAGACTAAACGTTAGCCTCCAGAAATTTTTTTCTGAATTCCCGCTTGCGCGGGAATGACAGAGATGGCTGGATGAAGTTATAGTCCAATGCGCTTAGCAATAAGCGATAACATGCGTAAGACAGGTCGGTCTCCTATCTACTATGGTCGCGGAAACTTGAGAAGGCCACTTTCTAGTACGAGAGGACCGAAAGTGACGAAGCTCTGGCGTACCGACTGTCCCACCAGGGGCACCGCCGGGTAGCTATCTTCGGTTAGGATAAACGCTGAAAGCATCTAAGCGTGAAGCCGTCTTCAAGATAAGGTTTCATAGGCTCCCCGGAGACTACGGGGTTGATAGGCTCTAAGTGTAAGGCCCGTAAGGGTTTGAGCTGAGGAGTACTAATAAGCCATTTGATTTTCCCACATTTTTGTTTTGAAAACCTTTGGAAACTTTTTTAGAAAAAGTTTCCAATGCCTTCAAAAAATATAAGGTGTTCCATAAAATTTTATAGCGAGCAGAGCTCTACGGCCATAAAATTTTATGGAACAAAATGCCGTTCTTAAAAGTAGAGCAAAAAGATTGTGAATTTCGTTAAGATGGTTTTGTTCTTTATTTAGTACAGTATGGGGACGAGGTCCGCAAGACCGAACTTCTATTCTGACCAAGCCATAGGTTATCAAGGGATAGAAGCGGCTGATAATTTCAGACGTCTCCACCAATTTGGCGAGGGGTATCTGCAGACGGATTGAATCTTCGTGCAGTGGTTAAACTGGCGCAAGCCAAAGCCCACTGAGAGTGTCGCAACCTTTCGAATCATACCGGGCCCAGTCCCACGTAGAAAGGTGTACTTTGCCCACCGCTTTGAAAAAAGGGCAGGGGAAGATAAGAGGTGGTATCCACCCTTATGAGCACCACGAGAAGGAGATGCCCGCTGATTTATTCCTCGCCTGCTATTTCCGGCGAGAGCGATTTACAGACGGAGGCTTTTTGTGCAATGGTACTGTTGTCCATTGGCGTGCTGGCCCCCACCAGCATATCTTGCGCATAGCGCAGTGAAAAGCCTGCCCGCTGATTTCGCTCTCGCCCTCTTAACGAAGTTTGCAATCAATAAAAAGGCATCATAGTTCTGGTGCTACTTGCGACGAGGCCACACCTGATCCCATCCCGAACTCAGAAGTTAAGCTCGTCAGCGCCGATGGTACTTGGGCATTAGCCCTGGGAGAGTAGGCAAGCGCCGGAACCATGATGCTTTTTTGTACAAAGAATCCGTTTGAACATTTGGAAATTCCGGGAGAGCCCGCCTGCGCTAAAGCTTCGGCGGGTAAATAGATAAGCGCCGGAACCATGATGCTTTTTTGTACAAAGAATCCGTTTGAACATTTGGAAATTCCGGGAGAGCCCGCCTGCGCTAAAGCTTCGGCGGGTAAATAGATAAGCGCCGGAACCATGGTGCTTTTTTGTACGTAATTTTTTTAGGTTAATTTTATAAATTTTTCAATATACTTTTTGGGACACTTGACTTCGCCTACAAAATTTCTGCCATCTTGGTGGTCGTCCGAGCCGCCGGTTATATAAAGATTGTTAATTTTACAGAATTCAATTATTTTTGATGTCAAATTTTCTTGTCCGGGATAATATGCTTCCATTCCTTTCAGCCCAGCTTTAATAAAGTTATCTTTAATAAATTTAAAAAATTCGAAAATACTCCCTTTAAATTTTTTATACGAAGTCATGGGGTGAGCGAATACCGGGATGCCGCCAGCCTTTATAATTAATTTTATCGCTTCATCAGTAGGAATAAGATAATAATCGTCATTGGCACTGCCGTGGCAGCAACCCTGAAGTTTTTTGGCTTTGTTTTTAGCTTCCATTAAATTGATTTTTTCCTTTTTTGATAATATTTTAGCCAATTTAGCTATTTTTTTATCACTAATTCTGTCGCAATAAAGTTTACCCTCTTCGTAGATGGAGATTATATTTTTTTCGAGCAAAAGTTCAATAATGGTTTTTTCCGAAGAATTCAGCTGCCAATTAATTATGTCACCCCTTTTGGGCTCATTTTTTTCCATGAAAATAATATCTTCATAATATTTTTTAAAAGCCTCGATTTTTATTTTTTTAAAGCTGTAAATATTCGGCACGATATTGTTTTTAAAAAAATATTCTAATCTAATGTCAATATTTTTTTTAAGTTTGGCTTTTAATATTTTATTCAACGGCTTAGCGAGCACTTTATTTATTATTTTTATTTTACCATCATTTTTTTTAATCAGGTCTGGAAAATAACCCAAGATGTGGGCAGAAATTTTTTTGTTATTTTTTGGATTGATAAAAGCGCTGGATATTTCTATGCCGGGCATGATTAATGGAAGAGCGCCAGGTTTAAATTTTTTTTGCGCCCGATAAAGCGGTTCTAAATAATTCAGGGTGTCATGATCGGTAATGGCCACCGCCGAGAGTCCCGGCATTCTTCTTTTATGGGTTTGAAAGCTCCTTAATCTATCAATCAAAAAATTATCCGCTTCTCGGCTGTGGGCGGAGTGGGTATGGAGATCACAAAATTTTAGATTTTTTTTCATTTTTTACTTTTAATTACATTTAAAGTTTACAATTAATATTAACTTTTGTAAATAAAAAAGCGGAGGAGTGAGTCCACCGCTTGTGTCCTCCGTTGGAGGTTTTAGCCGCGCCAGGCTAGGAGCTCGGCTTTGATGGCCGCCCATTGTTTTGGGCCTAGCTTGCGTTCAAAGTGAGTTTTGTCAAAGAATGCCTTTAGCTCACTTTGGTGAATACCATATTGCCAGCCTAATTCACAGGCCAGAAGTCTGGCCTGATAAACATTTGGCTGTAGCCCCTGGATATCAATCTCCAGAAGCTGATCCGGGAAACCTAGCTCGCCCTTAAAGATATCCCAGTGTGCGATGCTAAGCGCTCCAAGCTGTGTCAAGGTGTTGACCAGGACACCGGCAGGCGTGAAGTGCTTCCAAACTTCAATGCCTTGTCTTTCTTCGTCCAAAGCAAACATTTCAACCATTGGTTTTTCGCCCGACCCAGACGTTACCCATAGACGAGGCGGGCAAACATCTACTAGCCAGAGCGAATTATCACCATTGTGGCAGAAATTACTTACTTTTGGGTCGGCGCCGAACCTGAAAAGTCCACCGGGACGATGATTAGTTCGGCAGTAAAGCTTGTCAACGAATCCCGCCCTCATTTGTTGAGCCAGACGACGAGCCGCCCCTTTAGTTTTTGGTGGGCTGGTTGTTTGGTCGGGACCAATGCATGGCTGCCTTATCAAAACTGCAAATTGGCCCCCGTCAATCTTTACTACCTCCACCCTCGTCTCAGGAATCCTGATATTAAGGTCTAAGAGCCCAGCCACATAGTTATATAAGTGCTCTCGGATTTCGTTGGCCTTGGCTTCGTCGATCGTAAAGTTTTGGCCGTTAGGTCGTGCGCCAGTGATTACCTTTAAGGCACGAGAGTTATCACAATTGACCATAGTGTTATATCCGCCAGGCTGAAAACGGATACCATTAATGACCAAAGGTGAAGTCTTTTTTGGATTTATATTTTTCAAGGATCAATCCTCCTAGTTGTTGATTGTTGTTGTATTAAAGCCCATCCCAAAAATAACTTTAAAGCCATCTTTGAGATGAGCTCTAATAACTAACCTTGCCAATTGGCAATGGCTTGTTTATAGATTTCCGGGTTGCCCACATCAAACCACTGTCCGGCAGACATATAGCCGGATAAATTATTTTTTTGGACCAGCCTGGGGATGATATCTTTTTCCAACCTCTTGGTATTTTTGTCAAAGTATTTAAAAATATCCGCTTCAAATATATAAATTCCGGTATTGATTAAATGCGATAAATCTTTTCGGGAATTGGGTTTTTCCAAAAAGGAATAAACTTTATTGCCTTGCAGTCTTACCACTCCCCAGTTAGACGGGTTTTTTATTGAAGTCAGGGCCATGGTCGCGGGCAAGCCGTTGGTCAAATGGAAGTCAATCATGTCGGAAAAATCAATCGCGGCCAAGACGTCGCCGTAATAAACAATAAAAGGCTCCTGGCCGACATATTTTTTAAATTGAAGCAGGGGAATGGCAGTGCCGGCTTCATTTTTGCCTTGGTTTAGGTAGGTGATTTTTACTCCAAACTTTGCTCCGTCGCCAAAAGATTGTTTTATTTTTTCACTCAGATGGCCGACGGATAAATATAGTTCTCTAATATCATGGCGCCGGAAATTTTCAATAATATATTCCAGCACCGGGCGGTTGTTGATCGGAATCATGGCCTTGGGCATTTCATAGGTGAAGGGGCGCATTTTTAAGCCCTGGCCGCCGGCTAAAATAATCGCTTTTTTGATTTTGGGCGCGAAATGTTTGCTTAATAAATATTCAATCGCGTGAGAGCGGTTGCGAATGCGCGCACCATCAATATGCTCGTCAAGTTTTTCAAGGATGTCTTTTTTCAGGGTGATAGTTAATCTTTGCCTATCCATATTTTTTGATTTTAAGTTATTATATTATCATACTATATCATATAATTTATAATGTCAATAAATCAAAAGAATTTTGCATGAGCTATTTGATTGTTAAGGCGTTTAGGGGGCTTTTTTTCTGCTAAAATTTGTGATATTATTTAAAGCATGAAATTACTACTTGCTTCCAACTCGGAATATGTTATACAATATGGCTTAAGGCTGTTATTTAAGGATATTTCAGAAATCAATTTAGCCTATATCACGACGGCCGCCAACGCTTCTTCCAATCGGGCTTATGTGATTTATACCCAGCAGGCAATGCAAAAAAACGGCTATAAATTTTCAAGTTTTGATATTGAAAAGAAGAGCCCGGAAGCGATTAGGGATTTTTTAAAAGATAAAAATGTTGTTTGGGTTGAGGGCGGCAACACATTTTACTTATTAAAAATGGTTAAGGCATCCGGTTTTGACAAAGTTATTGTTGATTTGGTTAAAAAAGAAAAGATTGTTTATATCGGCACAAGCGCCGGAAGTTACATCGCCTGCCCGACCATTGAAGTTTCCACCTGGAAAAGGCCAGGGGAAGAAAAATCCAGATTCGGCGTTACTGATTTAAGCGCTTTAAGCTTAGTGCCATTTTTGGTTAAGGCGCATTTTAAAGAGCAGGACAGAAATTTGCTAAAAGAAAAAAGTAAAACATGCAAATATCCGGTAAAAATTTTAAGAGACGGCCAGGCGATTTTGGCGGAGAATGAAAGCTATAAATTAGTCGGCGAAAAAGGGGAAATTAAAATTTAAATATTTGTTTTGTTGTCATCCCCGCGCAGGCGGGGATCCATGAGTGCGAGGCATGGCCATTGTTTCTGGATTCCCGCTTGCGCGGGAATGACAAGTTATACTTATGTGCGGCATTGTTGGCTACATTGGAAAAAATAACGCTCTGCCCATTTTAATGGATGGCTTAAAACGGCTGGAATACCGCGGTTATGACAGCGCGGGCGTGGCGGTGAAAACCGATCAGGGTGTGTTCGCCGTGAAAGCAGTGGGCAAGATTGTGGAACTGGAAAAGAAAATAACCCCCCTTACTCCCCCCTTGTCAGGGGGGAGCAATTTGGGTATTGCTCATACCAGATGGGCCACGCATGGCGCGCCCTCGGAAGTTAACGCGCATCCGCATTGCGACTGCCAAAGAAAAATTTGGCTGGCGCATAATGGCATTATAGAAAATTATCAGGAACTTAAGGCGCTGTTAATCAAGAAGGGCCATAAATTCGTTTCCGAAACCGATACGGAAGTCGTGGCGCATTTACTGGAGGATTTGTATGATGGAAATCTGACCAACACTTTGATTAAAGCTTTGCGGCTGTTAAAAGGCGCTTACGGCTTGGTGATTTTTCACGCCGCCGAGCCGACTAAGCTTTTGGCCGCCAAATGCGGGTCGCCTTTGGTAATCGGCCTGACCGAGGACGGAACGATTGTGGCTTCTGACGTCTCGGCCATTATTCGCTATACCAAGCAAGTGATTTATCTGGACGATAACGAAGTGGCGGAAATTAGCGGCCATGATTTTAAAATTTATAATCTACAGAGCGAGACCGTGGCTAAACAAGCCAAAACCATAGACTGGGATATCGAGGCGAGCGAGAAAGCCGGCTTTCCGCATTTTATGCTCAAAGAAATTTTTGACCAGCCCAACTCTTTGGCCAATAGTTTGCGCGGACGCATTATTTTAAGCGACGGCAAAGTGAAATTAGGCGGCTTAGATATTGTGGCGGAGAAAGTCAGGGCCATAGAAAAACTGGTCATCGCCGCCTGCGGCACGGCCAGGCATGCCGGCCTGATTGGCGAATATATGATAGAAGAATATGCCGGGCTATCAACCGAAGTTGATTACGCCAGCGAATTCCGTTATCGCCAGCCGGTGTTGGATAAAAAAACCGCTTTGTTGGTGATCAGCCAGTCCGGCGAAACCGCGGATACTTTGGCCGCGGTGCAGGAGGCTAAGGGCAAAGGCCTGTTAACTTTGGGCATTGTCAATGTGGTCGGTTCATCCATCGCCCGGGCGACTGACGCCGGCGTTTATAATCATATCGGTCCGGAAATTTCCGTGGCCTCCACCAAGGCTTTTACTTCGCAAGCGGCAATTTTGGCTTTACTTACCGTCATGCTGGGGCGGCAGAGGCAAATGTCCTTGGTCATGGGCGAGAGAATCTGCCGCGAATTATTGGCTTTGCCGGAAAAAATGCGGGAAATTTTAAAAACCAGCGAACAAATTAAAAAGATCGCCGAAAAATATAGCAAATTCGCGCATTTCGCCTACTTGGGCAGAAAGTATAATCAGCCCTTGGCTTTTGAAGGAGCCTTGAAATTGAAGGAGATCTCCTATCTTCACGCCGAAGGTTTCGCTTCGGGCGAAATGAAGCATGGACCGATCGCTATGATTGACGGGAATTTCCCCGTGGTCATGATCGCGCCGCAGGATAGCGTTTATGAAAAAAATTATTCCAACATGCAGGAGCTGAAGGCGCGCGGCGCGAAAATTATCGCTATCACCACGGCCGGCAATGAGAAAATCAAAGAAGCGGCCGACGATGTTATCTATATACCGAAAACCTTGGAGATGCTCACGCCGATTTTAGCCGCCATGCCCTTGCAGCTTTTTGCTTATCACTTGGCGGCCTTGAGCGGCCGGGACGTGGATAAGCCGAGGAATCTGGCGAAAAGCGTGACTGTGGAATAAAGATAAAATTTCCAATAGCCAAACCCCAATGACCAAGCAAATTTTAAATCTCAAATCCCCAAAGTTATTAATTATGGTTTAGAGTTTGGGATTTTGTTGGTCATTAAGATTTGGCCATTGGTCATTCTTTAAAAATTAGACTAATTAGAATAATTAGAAATTTTTTATATAGTTATGGTTATCAAACAAAAAAACCTAACGGCCTTCGGGATTAAATTTTATGTGGAGCAGGGCGGTAAAGAAGTCGCGCGCGCCTATCTTTATTTAATGAAAAACGATTTGCATGATCAGCCTTTCGGCTATATGGAGGACGTTTTTGTCGATGAACAGCTGCGCGGCCAAGGGGTGGGCACAGAATTGGTAAAAGAGTTGATTAAAGTTGCCAAGGAAAAAGGCTGCTATAAAGTAGTTTGCACTTCAAGATACGGCAAAGACGGCGTGCATCGCCTTTATGAGCGGCTGGGGTTTCAGGACTGGGGGAAAGAGTTTAGAATAAATCTGGAGTAATTTTCAATTTTCAATTTTGTAATTTTCAATGAATTTTCAATGCATCAATTTTCAATTTTTAAAGCTATAATTTCACAGTTGTTTGAAAATTAATTCATTGAATTATTAGAAATTGTTTAGAAATTAGAAATTAAAAATTAGAAATTTTTTACTGTATGTCCAATCAGAAAATAGTCACTATCGGCGGGGGAGCGGGCAGTTTTATGGTTTTGTCCGGCTTAAAGAAGCGCCCGGTTGATTTAACGGCGGTGGTAAGCATGTCCGATGATAGCGGTTCAACCGGAATTTTACGCGATGAGCTGGGCGTTTTGCCGCCGGGCGATGTAAGGCAGTGCCTGGTGGCGTTATCGCAATCCAGCCAGGTGCTGCGCGATTTGTTTAACTACCGCTACGCGAGCGGCGGTTTGTCCGGTCATAGCTTCGGCAACATTTTCCTTTCCACGCTGGAAAAAGTCACCGGCGGTTTGGATTTGGCTATCAGCGAAGCCGGCCGCATTTTAAGAATCAAGGGCCGAGTTTTACCGGTGACCCTGGGCAATACCAGGTTGGTGGCGACGCTTAAAGATGGCCGAGAGATTATCGGGGAAGGGAAAATTTATGCCAATGCCGCGGATTTGTCAAAACTAAAAAAATTATCTTTAAGGCCGGCGGTGTCGGTCAATCCGGAGATCATTGAAGCGATCAAGCAGGCCGATAAAATTATTATCAACCCGGGAGATTTATACGTAAGCTTGATCCCCAATTTTTTAGTCCAAGGCTTGTCTCAGGCGATAGCCAAGGCGCAGGCCAAGGTTATTTATGTCGGCAATTTAATGACCAAGCCGGGCCAGACCGATGGCTATAGTTTGGTTGATTATCTCTTGGAGATTGAAAAGTATCTCGGCCAAGGCATCATTGATTATGCGATTTATAATAAGGAGCGGCCAAGCGATCAGTTGTTAAAAAAGTATGCCCGTCAAGGAGAAACGGTAGTGTTGCCCGGAGATTTTAGTAAATTGCGAGGCATAAAATTATTAAGTTATAATTTATTAAGTCATAAAGTAAGCCACGCGAAAAAGAGTGATAATTTGGCTAATTTTAGGTCATTAATCAGGCATGACAGCGATAAGCTGGCGGAAGTGATTTATAAACTATAGAATTGTTGTTAATAAATTTAAATTGAATAATTCTTTGTCATTGCGAGCGACCGACCCGCCCGCCATCGCTACGCTTAGGCGTTAGCGGGCGCGGAGGGAGCGAAGCAATCTCTGGTAAGAAAGAAAGACAAACAAACAAAAGAAAATGCCCAATTAATAAGATAAATTTTACTTGAATAGTTTTAGTATTAGTTAGGCGAAGCGTTTCTAACCAGAGATTGCCGCGTCGCCCGCTCAGGCGCTGGCGCGCTGAGCGGGCTCCTCGCAATGACAGTGTTACAATTATGATAATTATTTTTGATCTAGACTACACCCTGCTGGATACCGCAAGATTCAAAAAGGATTTGGCGGTTGTTTTTGACCGGGAAAATTTTTCTGATGATTACCAAAAATATTTTAAGATGCAAGGCGTTAATTTTAATTTTGCTGTTTATTTATCTTTACTAAAAAAGTTCGACCACCTTAACGCGGCAAGGGAAAAAGAATTGAAAGAAAAATGGTTAGATTTTAAAAAACGGTCAAGAGATTATTTATTTCCCGGCGCTGTTAATATTTTAAAGCATCTAAAACAGGGCGGAGCCAGGTTGCTGCTGATCACTTTTGGCGATAAAGAGTGGCAGGCGGAAAAAGTAGGTTGCTTGGGATTGGATAAATATTTTGATCGCCTTAGTTTTAAAGAAAAGGATAAGTCGGAGGATCATCTGCTGTCGGAAATTAAAAATAGCCAAGAAAGAATTTTAGTCGTTAACGATAACGCTAAGGAGGCGGAAGGGATGGTTGACACTTTGGGTAAAAGGGCTAAAATTTTTTTAGTGAACGGCCCGTATGTGAATAACGCGAAGCATCATTGGCCAGTCCATAAACTTGAGGAATTATTAAAGATTAACATTTAATTCAGTATGAAAAGAAAAATTGTCATCCTGGCCGCGGGTAAAGGCAGGCGCATGAAAAGCGAGTTGCCAAAAGTTCTCGCCAGGCTCAAGGGCAAACCGATGATTGAATACCTGGTGAAAGCCTGCCTGGAATCCGGCGTTGACACCAACCCGATTATTGTAGTCTCGCCGGACAATAAAGAAATAATCAGCCGGGCGCTGGCCGCCTACGATTGCCAATATGCCGTTCAGACAGAGCAGTTAGGCACCGGCCACGCCTTGGCCGCGGCGCAAAATTTAGTTGATGAGTCGATCGATCATATCATTTGCCTTTACGGCGATCATCCATTCGTTAAGGCGGAAACCATAGAAAAGGTGGCCGCCAGCCACAATGGCGTTATCACCATGATGACGGTTCAGGCGGGCGATTTTAATGATTGGCGCCAATGTTTTTATTATTGGGGCAGGATCATCAGAGATGAGCATGGCCAAATTGAAAAAAACATTGAATTTCGCGATGCCAGCGATGAAATAAAGAGAATTACTGAAGTTAACCCCTCGATGTATTGCTTCCAAAGCCGGTGGCTTTGGCAAAATCTCAAAAAAATCAGGAACCATAATGCCCAGAAAGAATATTATTTAACCGATATGGTCGGGTTGGCTTTTGAGCAAAAGCAAAAAATAAATACTTTCCCCCTGGATCCCAAAGAAGCCGTGGGCATCAACAGCCAGGAAGAGCTGGCGGTGGCGGAAAGCCTGTTAATATAATACGAATTACGAATCTAATGCGAATATACGAATAAATGCAATGCAAAACATAATTAAGATAGATGACGCGGCTATCAGTATTCGTAAATTCGTACAAGATTCGTAATTCGTATACCTTATGGATACAATGTAGAACATAATTAAGTCAGATAGCGTGGCTATCAGTATTCGTAAATTCGTACAAAATTCGTAATTTGTATTATTTTTATGCAACAGATTTTAGATCTGCATATTCATTCAAAATATTCCCGCTCCTGCTCGCCGGAATTGACGCTGGAAAATATCGATGCCGCCTGCCGAGTTAAGGGCGTGGATATCATCGCGACCGCGGATTTTACTTTTCCGGAGTGGTTTTTGGATATTAAAAATAAATTGGCTTTAACTGCGGCCGGTTCCGGATTGTACAAGTTGAAAAGCGCGGAAGATGATAAGGTGAAATTCATTTTATCAACCGAGGTGGCTTTGATTTATAAAGATGGCGGTAAAGCCAGGCGCATTCATCTAGTGATTCACGCGCCCGGCTTAGCCGCGGCCGAAGAGCTCAATCAGCGCTTGGACAAAGATTTTAATATTCGTTCCGACGGGCGGCCGATTTTAGGGCTCGCGGCGCCGGATTTAATGGAACTGTGCTTGAGTATTGACCGGAAGTTTTTAATTTATCCGGCGCATATTTGGACGCCCTGGTTCGCGGTCTTCGGCTCTAAGTCTGGTTTTAACAGGATGGAAGATTGTTTTCACGAATATACCAAAGACGTTTATGCCATAGAGACCGGATTATCCAGCGATCCGGAAATGAATTGGCGGCTGTCGGCGTTGGACAAATTTACGATTTTATCAAACTCGGACGCGCATTCTTTGCCCAACATCGGCCGCGAGGCCAATGTTTGGGAAATGGAAAATACCAGCTATGAAGAAATTTATGAGATTATAAAAAATAAAATAATTTACAAGGATAATCCCCCTTCATCCCCCTTTATCAAGGGGGGCAATGTTGGCATCAAATACACGATTGAATTTTACCCGGAAGAAGGCATGTATCATTACGACGGTCATCGGGCGTGCGGCGTGAGCTTTACGCCGGAGCAAACCAAAAAACATCAAGGCATTTGCCCGGTCTGCAAAAAACCGCTGGTCATTGGCGTGATGAATCGGGTTGATGAACTGGCGGACAGGGAAATGGGATTTAAGCCAGAGACTGCCGCGCCGTTTAAAAAGTTGGTGGAACTGGACAAGATTATCGCCGAGGCTCTGGATATTAAATCCAGGCAGGCCGGCAAAGTGCAATTTGCCTACCGCGACTTGATTCAACAGGGCGGCAATGAACTAAATATTTTATTGAATATCAGGCTGGAGGATCTAGCCAAGATGGCTGACCCGGCCATAGCGGAGGGTATCAAGCGAGTGCGCGCCGGCCAGCTGATCATCAAGCCGGGTTTTGACGGCCAGTACGGCCAAGTCAAGATTTTTAGCGAGCAAGAGAAAAAGAAGAGTAAGCAGAAGAGTTTGTTTTAGGGTATACTAAGGCAGATGGAACAAGAGTAAAATATAATTGGCTAATTATTAACTCTCTTGTTGTTTTAAACCCTGGACATAAATTTTAAATTGTGATATATAAAAGGGTCGGGATCGCACATTCAATTTCAACAACTAAAAACAAACAACAAAAACGAAACATGAAAACTAACAAGTCAATCGTCGGGTGGTCTGTGTTGGCCGCGTACTTCTTTTTTTTGTTCTGGGATTTCTATGATCTCGCTCTTGGGCCAGTGCCGGTTATTGCTACGGTCAAAATAAGCCAAGACTGGGACTATGTCCTGCCTTATGGCGGCATCTCGCGTTGGTGGGACATTTTGTTCGGATCGGTTTGGCTGGCGCTGTTTCTGCTGGCGTGCCGCAAATTATCAAGCGTCAAGCAGGCGCGGAATCCAGGGTCTGGCCTGGGTTTTTGCTTGATATTTAGTTCTGCTTTCGCTTTGGTTCCTTATTTTGTTTTCGGCCTGGCAGGCGGCCTGATCGCCGGTCTGGCGGGAGGAATAACCGCCGGTCTGATTGTCGGGGTGGGCACTGGCCTGACAGTTTTTCACGACGAAGACCGCTTGATGGCGCCTACAAGCCTGGGAGTTACTTTTTGCCTTCTCATAGGTTTGTATTGCGGCGTGTTACAAGGTCTAGGCTTTGGCCTAGCCTTTAGTTTGGCTGTCATTTTGGCCGTCTTGCCGGGCTTCGTCTTGTCGGTTGTCATCAGGATAGTATGGGTCGTTTGCCTGATGATTCCGGAGGCGTTTGTCTGGTTGTCATCCCGCGGCGACGATGAGCCGGCCGGCGGCAGATAAATGAACGCCCTCTTATACGCCTTGACACGCGTAGAGAATAAAGAGTCCTGAAAGTGTCTCACGGGGGAAGCTATGCGTAGCTCCTCCCTTTTTTTGTGAAAATTTTTTGACATGCGATTTTAACAGACCCCCCATGGTGTTAACTGTACAAACCCTGGACATGGTTTTAATTTTATGCTATAAATATAAGTTAATCATCGTACCTTTAAAATCAGCCAATCATCGCGGTTTTTAGGTCCGCCCTATAGGAGAATCTGCAATCCGCGATGATTGTGTAGTCGCGGGTTTAAAAAACAAGCAAAACCAAAGAAAGGATGACGCCGATATGAAAATATCGTACCCATCAATCAAGGCAGAAGAAGTAATAGTCAACCGCGGCCGCACGCCGCAACAGGCCCTCGACGCCACCGGCCGGCGCCAGTACACGGATTCGTCCGTAGTGGCTACCATGCCCGGAGGCGGCCAAGGCACCGAAACCATCACGGTTGAGTTT
>JAQTVB010000003.1 GCA_028707005.1 Patescibacteria group bacterium | reverse complement strand
ACATAAATTTGCTGATCAAGAGCGACGTCTTAGGATCCGGCGAAGCCATAGAAGGCTCGCTGGCCAAAATTGAAACTCCGGAGATTAAAATCAAAATTTTAAACAAAGGCTTGGGCAACATCACCGAGGGCGACGTGGCGCGCGCCGAAGCGTCGAGCGCCAAGCTGATCGGCTTCAACGTTAACACCACTCCCCTGGCCGCCCGGCTGGCCAGAGAGAAAAAAGTGGCGATCAAAAATTATAAAATCATCTATGAACTGATAAACGACCTTAAGGCCGAGGTAGCCAGCTTGATTGAAGAAGATCTGGAGCGGGCGGACATCGGCCGCATGAAAGTTCTGGCTATTTTCCGCACGGAAAAAGCCGGACAAATCGTAGGCGGGCGGATTATCGACGGCAAGGTTGAAGCCAAAGCTTTGGTTGAAGTAACGCGCGACAAGCAGGTTTTGGCTGAAGGCAAGCTGGCCAAGCTGCAAATCGCCAAACAAGACGTGAGTATTGTGGAAACCAACCAGGAATGCGGCTTAAGCTATGAAGGCAAGCCGGTTATAAAAGTGGGCGACATTTTGCAATTTTACAAAATGGAAAAGAAGAAAAAACAAAACTAATATAATACGAATACTACAAATTGTATTCAAATACTACGAATGCTACAAAAAAATATTTGTAATATTCGGATGTAATTTGTAATATTCGTATTAAAATATTATGCCCAGACGCATTGAACAATTAAACGACCAGCTTAGAGAAGAATTGGCCATCCTGATTGTTAAGGAAATGCCTTTAAAGAACGGCCTGATTACCGTGAGCTTTGTCGACTGCGCAACCGATTTAAAACACGCGAAAATAGGGATCTCAATACTGCCGGAAAAATTCAGCCCTTCGGTTCTGAAAAAATTAAAAAAGCTTTCCGGCTATTTCAGCCAATCTTTAAAAAAAAAGCTGAAAATCAGGCAAATCCCCTCCTTCCATTGGACGCTGGACACTACGGAAAGCCAAGCGGCGAAAATTGAGGAGATAATTAAACAAATCAAAGAAGAAAATCCCAATGACCAAATCCCAATGACCAACCAAGCCTCAAGCCTTAAATCCTAAGCGATATTTGAGACTTATGGTTTAGGATTCGTTGGTCATTATGATTTGGGCATTTTATTGGAAATTGGGATTTGGAAATTGGAAATTTTCTCAAGATTATATATGACAGATCACTCTCTATTCACCAGAGCCTACAATTTAATCAAAGCCGCCGCTAACACTCTGGTCGTCATTCACGCCAACCCGGACGGCGACGCTATCGCTTCAGCTTGCTTGATGGCTGAAATTTTGACATTGCTTAATAAAAAATTTTCTCTTTACTGCCAGGATCAAGCCCATGCTCAATTTGATTTTCTGCCGCATCTGGAAAAATTTACGGCCAGCCAAGAACGCTTTGACTTTGATCTGATCATCGTCCTGGATTGCGGCAACTTGAAGCGGACCGGATTGGCGCAAAAAATTGCCAACCGGCTTCCCGGCCAGCAGGTGCTGGAAATCGACCATCACCCGAAGATTGATGATTACGCGAATCTGGAAATACGCGACGCCGCGGCGGCCGCGACCGCGGAAATTTTATATTATTTTCTAAAAGCCAATAAAATTAAAATCACTAAAAATTTGGCCAATTGCGTCCTTACCGGCATCATGACCGACACGGGCAATTTCCTTTACCCTTCCACTTCCCCCCAAACCATTAATATCGCCTCGGAAATGCTTACAAAAGGAGCGCGGCTGCCGCAGATTATGGAAAACACCTGGCGCAACAAAAGCCTGGCCTCAATGAAAGCCTGGGGCAAGGCCATGTCCAATTTGGAAATCAGCAAAAAATATAATTTCGCCTTTACGGTTTTGCGCGCCACGGATATGCCCGAAGACATTACCGAGGAGGATATGGAAGGCGTCTCCGGATTTTTAAGCAACTTGGAAAAAACCAATGGCCTGTTGCTTCTAAGGGAGGTCCCGGGCAACAAAATAAAAGGCAGTTTGCGCACCTCAAGGCCTAAAGTTGACATGGCCCGGCTGGCGCAAATCCTGGGTGGCGGCGGGCACGCCCGGGCCGCCGGCTTCACTATTGACGGGAAGCTGGAAAAAACGGCGAGCGGGTGGAGAGTGGTGTAACAATTTTCAATTTCTAATTTCTAATTTCTAAACAATAATCCAATGTATCAATTTTCAAACAGAAATAAATAATTATTTAAAAATTGGAAATTAATTCATTGAAAATTGTTTAAAAATTAAAAATTGCCTGCCTGCCGGTAGGCAGGAAAATTAAAAATTTGATCATATTGACTTTAAGGAATAAAACTATTAAAATTAAAATAATTTGCTGATTAAATCTAACTATTAACATTGAATTATATGCCATTAATACCCACCGTGATTGAAAAATCAGGCCAAATTGAGCGGGCCTATGATATCTACTCGCGCCTGCTAAAAGACCGCATTATTTTTTTGGGCGAACCGATTTCCGACCATGTTGCCAATATTGTGATCGCGCAATTTTTATTCTTGGACGCGGAAAGTAAAGATAAGGACATAAAATTTTACATCAACACGCCCGGCGGCTCGGTCACAGCCGGCATGGCGATTTACGATACCATGCAATACGTCAAATGCGACGTTTCCACGATTTGCGTCGGCCTGGCCGCTTCCATGGGCGCGGTGCTCCTGGCCGCCGGCGCGCCCGGCAAAAGATTCACCTTGCCCAATTCGGAAATTCTGATCCATCAGGTGATGGGCGGTTTTGAAGGCCAGGCTTCGGATATCAAAATCCATTCGGAGCACATCCTGAGAGTAAGGGAAAAATTAAACAGAATCTTGGCCAAGCATACGGGCCAGCCGATCGCCACGATCGAGAAAGACACTGACCGCGATAACTTTATGAGCGCTGAAGACGCGAAAAAATACGGCATCGTGGATAAGATAATCACTAAATAAACTATATGAAATTAGGCATAATTTCCGACACCCATGACAACGCGGCCAATTTGCTGAAAGCAATTAAGCTTTTTAATGAACAAAAAGTAGAATTGGTCATACATTGCGGCGACTGGGTCTCGCCCTTTATGCCCGACTTTTGCCAAGAGCTGAATTGTAAAATCATTTCAATTTTCGGTAATAATGAAAATGATACTTACCGTTTTTTAGCTAGAGCGAAAGAACGCGCCTGGAATATTGATTTCCAAAAAGAAACAGTGGAGCTTAATTTAGACGGCAAAAAAATTATCGCCTACCATGGAGAATCTCCCCAGCTGCTTCAAGCCCTAATAAGCTGTAATAAATATGACGCCGTCTTTTCCGGGCATAATCATTTGGCCGGCATTAAAACCTACAATAAGACAACTCATGTTAACCCGGGATCAATTTGCGGAATAAGAGAGTCTAAATTGGATGACGCGATAACGGTCGCCATTTACGACACCAAAACGAACAAAGCCGAGATACTAAATCTTGCCTAATAACAGCTTGCTTGCCAAGAGGTCGAACCTTCAAGTTAGAGGTTCGACCTCTTTTTAGTCTCGCCTCTTGCCAAACCCCGCTCCTTATGTTAAGCTAAAAAATGTAAAATAATCTTAATAAGTTCTAGCAGTCGGATGACTAACGGAATAATTTTACAAGTTTAAATTTTACTTTTAGATTAGCAAAATTTTGTGATCGTAACCTTGGCACTGAAACATCAAAAAACGCCCAAAATATCTTGCCCGAACTAAAATAAATTTAGTCTTGTTTTATGTTATCGCTTCGCGAGCGGCACTACAAATGCCGCACATGCGAATAATATTGACCTCCGACGCTAGAAAATAAACCTATGGATTTATTAATCATTGGTCTTCTGGCGGTAATCGGCGGTTTTTTTGTTGGCTATTGGACCAGAAAAAAAAGAGCTTCGGCTAAAGTAGCGAATGCGGAAGCGCATGCCGAAAAAGTCTTAACCGAAACCAAGGCTAAGCAAAAAGAACTCCTCTTGGCCGCACAGGACAAAGCCTTAAAAATTATTGAGGAAGCGAAACGGGAAGATGATAAAAGACGACAGGAGGTCAACAACCTGCAAGCCAGATTGGAAAAAAGAGAAACCGTTTTCTCGCAAAAACTCCTGGAACTCCAGGACAAACAGCAGCTGCTTTATGACAAAGTCAATAAAGTGGAAGAGGTTAAAGAGAAAATTAAAAAAATTCATGATGAACAGCTGGCCAAATTGGAAAAAATCGCCGGCTTAACCAAAGAGGAAGCTAAAGAGGTTTTATTTAAAAATATCGAGCGGGAAATTAAAGATGATTTGGTTATCAGGATCAACAAGCTGGAAAAAGAATCCTCGGACAGCCTTGAGGACAAGGCCCGCGACATGATGGCCGGAGCCATGCAGCGCCTGGCCTCAACCTTTGCTACGGAAATAACCACTACCACGGTTGATCTGCCCAATGACGAGATGAAGGGCCGGATCATCGGCCGCGAAGGGCGCAATATTAAAGTTATTGAACAGCTTACCGGCGTGGAAATTATCGTTGACGACACGCCCAACGCCATCACTATTTCCGGCTTCTCCCCGATCAGACGGCATGTTGCCAAAAGAACTTTAGACCATTTAATAAAAGACGGCCGCATCCATCCAACCAAGATTGAAGACGCCATCAAACAGGCTAAAGAAGAACTGGCTTTGGATATTAAAAAAGCCGGCGAAGAAGCTATGTATGAAGTCGGCGTGGCCGGCTTTGACATTAAACTGGTGCAAATCCTGGGACGCTTGAAATACCGCACCAGCTATGGCCAGAACGCTTTAAGGCATTCGGTGGAAGTCGCCCATTTATCAGCTTTAATCGCGGAAGAGCTGGGCGCGGACGTAACTTTGGCTAAAAAGGGCGGCCTGCTTCATGATATCGGCAAAGCGGTTGACCATGAAGTCCAGGGCACGCATCCGGAAATCGGCGCCAATATCGGCAAAAAGTTCGGCTTGCCGGAAGAATTGATCGCCCCGATCTTGACTCACCATGACGACCGCCCCAACGGTTTGATTTCAGTTATCGTTAAAGTTGCCGACGCGATTTCCGCGGCCCGGCCGGGCGCGCGGCGCGACACTTTTGAGAATTACATCCAACGTTTGGAAGAACTGGAAAAAATCGCCACTTCGTTTGACGGCATAGAAAAGGCCTACGCCATCCAGGCCGGACGGGAAGTAAGGGTTTTTGTCACGCCGGAAAAGCTGGATGACTTAGCGGCTATTAATATTGCCAAAGAGATCGCCAAAAAAATTGAGCAGGAATTAAAATATCCGGGCGAAATCAAAGTAAATGTCATCAGGGAAATGCGGGTGACGGAATACGCCAGATAATTTAAGACATTTAGGATTATTAGGATTTTTAAGATTATTAGGATAATTAAATCCTAAAAATCTCAAAAATCACAACCATCCCAATAATCTTATGCTAAACATTCTTTTCATCGGCGAAATTAACGGCAAAATCGGGCGCGAGACAGTAAAAAAAATACTGCCCGGCTTAAAGCAAAAATTAAAACCGGACTTAGTAGTCGCCAACGCCGACAATCTGGCTCATGGCAACGGCGTATCCAAAGACGCCATTAAAGAAATGATGGACGCGGGCGTTAACGCCTTCACCGGCGGCGATCATTGCTTCGGCAATACCGCCCATCTTAATCTCTATGACAGCGATCTGCCCTTGCTGCGGCCGGCCAATTACGCGGTAAGCGCGCCCGGCCGCGGCCATATGGTGCTTGAAGCTAATGGCCATAAAATCCTGCTGATTAGCTTGATCGGCCAGGTTTTCATGCCCATGAGTTTCAATAATCCTTTTACAGAGGCGGATAAAATTTTATCTAATCTTGCCAACAATAATATATCTGCTATAATTATTGATATGCATGCCGAGGCCACTTCGGAAAAGATCGCTCTGTCTCATTATCTTGACGGCCGAGCCGGCGCGATTATCGGCACGCACACTCATGTTATGACCGCGGACGCGCGGATTTCAAATTACGGCACCGCGCTCCTCACCGATCTGGGCCAAACCGGTTTCGCGGATGGAGTGATCGGCGTGGAAAAAGACGGCATCATTAAAACATTTTTGACGCAGACCAAATATCCTCATGTTATTCCCGAAACCGGGCGAGCGATCTTCAACGCCGTGTCGCTCACGATTGATGAAAAAACCAAAAAGGCGGTAAGCATAAAATCAATAACAAAATTTATTAATATAAGCTAACTTTAAATTTATGAACAAAGCAGGCTTAATTGAAAAGATCGCCGCCGAAGTGGCGGTCACTAAAAAACAAGCCGAGGACATGATTGAAGCCTTGGTTGGAACCATTGTGGCCGAACTCAAAGCCGGCAATGAAGTTACTATCACCGGTTTCGGCACTTTTTTGGCAAAAACCAGGCATGCCCGCGGCGGCGTTAATCCGCAGAGGCCAACCGAGAGAATCCAGATTCCGCAAGTTACGGTGGCAAAATTCAAAACCGGGAAAACTCTGAAAGATGCGTTGAAGGGAAAATAAAAAAGATTGACAATATGCTCTATCTAAAAGAAAAGCCTTGAAGGCTTTTCTTTTATAATTGACAAAAAAATCTCTCGGCTTTTTTATATTATAAAAGGCGAGCTCTACTCGCCTTTTTCCCATGATTTTTAATATATTGTTCTTGATTCTACTTATTTTGTGCGCCGTGCTGGATTCGAACCAGCGACTCACTGCTTAAGAGGCAGTTACTCTACCAACTGAGTTAACGGCGCAAGTCAATTAAAAATTATCAATTAGCAATTACGAATTAAGGAATTTATAATTTTTAATTTTTAATTCGTAATTGATATAGTGGCTGGGGAGAGAATCGAACTCTCGACCTCGGCGTTATGAATGCCACGCTCTGACCAAACTGAGCTACCCAGCCAAAAAATTACATTCGTAATTCGTAATTTTTAATTGATAATTGTTTGGTGCTCCCGCCAGGATTCGAACCCGGAACTTTTGGTCCGAAGCCAAATATGATATCCATTTCACCACAGGAGCATAACATCGCCTAACTATATTATAGCAAAAAACTCCTTAACTAAGGAGTTCAAAAATATATTAACACAAGACAAGATTAAAATCAATGCCTGACGCCTTATTTATGTTCTAAAGAATCAACCCTTTGTTTTAAAAGATTAAGCTGATTTTTCAAATCATCTACTTCAAAACGATAGGCCACGTTGCTTAATTTTAATTCCATATTTTCATGGCCTTGTTTTAATTCTTTTAAATCATCTTCTACTTTATCAAATCGACCATTTACTTTCTTAAATTCATCATCTACATGGTCAAATTCGCCTTTGATAATTCCGGTTAAATCGTTAAATTCGCCTTTGATATTTTTAAATTCGCCTTTCATTACCTTTGCTAAATCATCGGTTGTCATATTATCAGGCATATTTTTATATTAATTAACTCGTGCCTATATTATACTTTCACGCCATTTGAGTGTCAATAGTTTGTTTTTCTATTTTTCTAAAATTAAATAATAATTGAATTTATCACTATATAGCTTGTCCACTTTCAAGCCGGCTTGAGCCGCAATTTTTTTTAAGCCGCGCTTGGTAAAAGCATGATAATAGCGCCGGCTCACCGGCTGGCCTTGATGATCCTTCCAGTCAAAAACAATGTCGCCATAGTCCATCTTACTCTTGCCAAAAAATTTTAAAAATGCCGCGCGGCGAATGAGCTGATTGAATTTCTCTTGAGTCCATAAGTTCCAAACCGTCACCACGATTTTCCCGCCCAAACCGATCTTAGCTTTCATCTGCTTAAGCGCTTTAATCCGTAAGTCAATTCCCGGCAGATGATGCAGCACCGCCACGCAAAAAATATAATCAAAATCTTTATTCGGAACTCTCTCCAGGGATAAAATGTCGCCTTGAATAAAATTCCAGTCCCCGCTCCTTAAGGCGGCCGACATCTTCCAGCTGTTTCTGGCCTCCTCCAAAAGTTTCACGCTGTTATCTAAACCCAGATACTGGATGTTTTTCCCGCCCAAAACTTGTAGCAGTCGCCCGTTGCCGCAACCCACGTCTAAAATTTTATCACCATCTTTTACCTGGCCGGCCAACTTAACCAACTCCGGCCAGATATATTTTGTCCGCGTAGTGGAAAAACTTACCGCGATTTGATCATAATTATTCTTTACTAGCTCTAACAAATTTTGTTGTGTCGCTTGGTCCATATCTGTTTTTTACCATTTTTCCGCCAAAAAGAAAAGAGCGATGCCGAAACATCGCTCATGCGCCCAAGAAAATAAAAGCAAAGACTATTCTCCCCTTTCCCTCTTCAGGGCCTGGCGAGCCTTTAAGTATTCAGGGTCATCCATGACCTCCGGGCCGCGAAGAAGCATTAAAAGAATCTTGGCCTCGGCTGCTGTCGGTTCAGATTCAAGCCGGTTGATCAGCGGAATTTGGGCCTTTTCCGCGTCCGACATGCCATCTGTATCCACCTGCGGGATTTTCGACGCTTGCGTTGGCTCGCCACTTACTACATCAAAACTGCCACCCAGTTTGCAGGAACAAACAAAACGACCATGGTCGTCTTCAGGAAACATTGCTTTCCCACAGTTGGGGCAAGTCGGTCCGTGGCCGCTATGTTCTCTTAAAAACTCATCTGTTGCATCCCAATATCCCATATAATTTTCCTTTCTCTTTTGGATTTAAAAAGAGCTCCGCGGCGTTATGCCGAGACCTCCTTTAATTTTATTGAATCTGCTTTCAAATTACCTAATTTGAGATAAAAAGTCAACTGCTTCCTGGCCGCCGCTCCCGCCAAGGACTATTAACTAAAAAACAAGTTAAGGGTTGCGCGACTTCATCTTGGCCAACGTAAGTTTTATTTCATCCCAGCCATAATCCTCGCCTAAAGTTTCACGAATCGGCGTAAGCTTTCCCGCGCCAACCTTTTTCACCGCAGCCATGATTTTTTTCTGCCGCTCCGGCTTGACTAACTTATCAATGTCAATACCCAAGCCTTTTTCCGCCAAAAAACATAGATGGCCGACGATCGTGCCGGGCGTCAGCTCGCGCGCTTCGGCGATTTTTTCTATGCTCATGCCTCTATTCCATAACTCCAAAGTTTCCAGCTGGGTAAGCTTGGTTGATAAGCTAGAAGTCTTTTTCTTATGCCTGGCTTCAACCTGAACCTTTTCCACTTCACCCATATTCTGGGTCAGGCAGTTGTCGCATTTGGCGCAGGCGTCCATGTCGCTTTCGCCGAAATAATTCAAAATATATTTCTGCCGGCAGTCATAATGATAGGCGTAATTTTCCATCAGATCCAGTTTTTTATAGGCATGCTTAAGCTTATGCTGGAGCGCCCCGAAGTCCAGCTTAACTTCAGCCTTGTTCAGGCGCTGTAAAACTTTTAATTCCGTGCCGCGAAACGGCGGCAGATATTCAATAAAATTCCAATCGGCCAGCTTTTTTATGAGCCGTGCCAATGAGTCCTTTTTAATATTCAAAATTTCCGCCGCTTCTTCCAGATTTACATACCAGCCCTTAACCATTTCTGCGCCGTATTTATCCAACAGCCGTTCAAATATTTCCTTCTGCTGTTTACTCTTGGTTACGAAAGAGCTGCGAGCTTCTGGCTGCGAGCTGCGAGACTTAATGTACGCCTGACCCACGCGCTCGTGCGAACGGGCAATCAAGCCTAAGCGTTCCAGAATTTTTAAGCTGGTGCCTACGGCCATTTCCGGCACTTTATCGGACAGCTGTTCGGCTATGGCGGCATAAGTAATCAGCACGGTTTCACTGTCATAATTTTTAAGAATCTCATAAATTTCCAAAATCAGTTCCGGCGCCGGATTATCGCCTTTGATAAAAAATTCTTGCAAATAGCGGTCGCGCGGGCTATAGAGCAATAAGCAAAAACTCGGCTGGCCGTCGCGTCCGGCGCGCCCGGCTTCCTGATAATAGGCTTCAATCGTGCCCGGCATGTCATAATGGATGACAAACCTGATGTCGCGCTTATCTATGCCCAGGCCGAAAGCGTTGGTGGCGATAATCACTTTGGCCTTGCCGCTCATGAAATTTTCCTGCACCCATTTCCGGTCTTCTATGTCCATGCCGGCGTGATAGCTTACGGCTTCAATATTATGGCCTAACAAAACTTGCAAGAGTTCATCGGCCCGCGCCCTGGTGCCGACATAAATTATACCCGAACCTTCGGGCGCACTGGCGATGGCGTCTAAGACAAATTGCGGTTTGCGGCTGTCAGTGGTGTTAATCACGCCGAATTGCAAATTGGACCTGGCAAAACCGGTAATCACCAGGCTGGCGTCAGCAATGCCCAGCTGCTTAATAATATCTTCCCGAACTTCTGTGGTGGCGGTGGCGGTTAAAGCTACGACCACCGGCCGGCCCAAAGATTCAATCACGCTTTTCAATTTTAAATAACTGGGCCGAAAATCATGGCCCCATTGGCTGATGCAATGCGCCTCATCAATGGCAAAGAGGCTTACTTTGATATTTTTGAGAGCGGCTAAAAATTCCAAGCTGTAAAATCTTTCCGGCGCGATATACAACAATTTATATCGCCCGAGCTTGACGGCTTCCAGGCGACTGGCGGTTTCGGCCTGGCTTAAAGAAGAGTTAATGAAAGTGGCCGGAATGCCGATGCGCAAAAGAGCATCCACCTGATCTTTCATTAAAGCGATCAACGGCGAAACCACGAGCGTCACGCCAGGCAATACCAAAGCCGGCAATTGGTAACATAAAGATTTGCCCCCGCCCGTGGGCATGATCACTACCGTGTCGATGCCGGCCAAAATATTATCAATCACTTTTTCCTGCCCGGGCCGAAAAGACGAGAAGCCGTAGTGGATTTTTAAGAGTTCCAAAAGTTGTTGTTTATTATTAATATCGCCCATAAAAAATATTACTACAAATATATAATACGAATACTACAAATTAATATGCAAATACTACAAATAATATAAACCGCGAATAATACAAATATTATGATAGTCAAATATTTGTAGTATTCGGATAATTTTTGTAGTATTTGAATTATTACTAATTTGTAGTATTCGCATTATATTTTGTGCCTTCTTTTATAAATCTCTACCGTATTCTTAAAGGCCATGGCGATAGTCATGGGGCCGACGCCGCCCGGCACGGGCGTAAGATAGCCGGCCTTATCTTTAACATCGTTAAAATCCACGTCGCCGACCACTCTGTCGTTTAGCTTGGTGATGCCGATATCTATGATTACCGCGCCAGCCTTAATCATCTCTTTTTTAATAAATTCCGGCTTGCCCACGGCCGTAATCAAAATATCGGCTTGACTGATTTTTCCAGTTAACTCGGCATCTTCTGGCTTAACCACTGCAGTTTTTGCCCCTTGGCATTTTAACACGTGCGCCAGGCTCTTGCCAAAAATATCTGAATTGGAAATGATATAAACCTGCTTGTCCTTAATATGGTAATTTATGCTAGCCAGCATTTCCAGCGCGGCGGCGAAGACTGGCGGCATTAAACCATCGAACTGACAACTTGTTAATAATTTTTCCAAATTATCCGGATGAAAACCGTCAACATCTTTAACCGGATCAATGGACATAATAATGGTATCCGTATCAATCGCCGCGGGCAGAGGCAATTGCACCAAGATGGCGTCTATCAATTCATCTTCGTTCAGGCATTTAACCATTTCCAAAAGCTCGCTTTTGCTGATTTTTTCACTGCATTGATATAGATGCGTATCAATGCCGACTTTTTTCGCCTCGCGCTCTTTTTTAGCGACATAAATTTTTGAATCTTCCCTATCGCCCACTAAAATAATAGCCAAATTAGGCCGCTTGAGCGCCTGCTCGGCGTGGCCGCCATTCAGCTTAACAATTTCTTCGACAACGTCGTCTTGAATTTTTTCCGCTAATTTTTTACCGTCAATAATTTTCATATAAAGCATTGTCATCCCCGCCCGCCTCGCCCGACAAGCGTGCGAGTCGAGGCGGGCGAAAGCACCCCATTTTCCTTTTCAGCGCCAAGGTCGGCACAGAGGAGCAATCCAGGAGTTAACTGCACGAATTATTTTTTTAGTCTACCAAAAAAACAATAATGCCTTGCTTTTTTGTCCACCCAAATTTCTGGCTTAAAATTTCTAAATTCTTTATTGATAGTCTTTTTATTGAAAAGGTAATGAGTTAATCCTTGTTCATCGCCGGATACGGGAACATAAGTGTTTGGTGCGATTACTTTATAGTTTGTTTTCTGTCCACCGTATTTTTCAACTATTTCACCGGCGCTATAAAATTTTCTAAATTTCCTTTTACGAACATTTATGAATATAAAACCGCCGGGTTTTAATATCCTCTCAATTTCACAAATTGCTTTTCTTATATTTTCAATTTTTTGATGATGAATTGTAAGGGTGGAAATAATAGCATCAAAAAAATTGTCGTTATATGGCAATCTTTGATAAATTGACCCAATCTTTAAACTGGCCTTAAGATTTTCGCTTTTCAGCCATTGTTTCGCTTGTCTGATTCCTTCCGCGGCGATGTCTATGCCATAAACATCAAATCCTTGCTTCGCTAAATATACCAAATGTCTGCCTGTGCCGCATCCTAAATCCAAAACTCTGTTAGTTCCATGTTTCTTAAATTCTTTAACCACTGATAGCATATCTTCTTGAGGCTTCAAAAATACCCTGCCATACTTTTTAAACGCTTTATCCCACTGTTTCATAAACAATTTTATTCCTGCTTTTTCCCCCTGGATCCCCGCTTTCGCGGGGATGACAAGATAGTAGTTAGATACTAGGTATGGGAAATTTTAGGCACATCTCTTTTACTTCTTCCCTGATTTTTTCCAAGACCTCTGTTTCCTCTTTGTGTTCAATCGCGGCATTAATCCAGGTTACCACCTTCTTAACTTCTTCCTGCCCGAGGCCGCGCGTGGTGATCGCCGGCGTGCCGAAGCGCACGCCCGACGGATTCATGGGCGGATTGGGATCGTTCGGTATGGTCGAGCGGGAGACCGAAATGCCGCATCTATCCAAAACGCTCTCGGCTTCTTTGCCGGAGAGTCCTTTGTTGGTCATATCCACTACCATTAGATGATTGTCCGTGCCGCCGGAAATAACCTGATAGCCTAATTTCGTGAATTCCTCGGCCATGGTTTTGGCGTTGGCCATTACTTGTTTGGCGTATTGCTTGAATTCCGGTTTTAGCGCCTCGCCAAAAGCCACGGCTTTGGCCGCGATAATATGCTCATGCGGGCCGCCCTGCATGCCGGGGAAAACCGCCCGATCAACAAGCTTCACGAATTTTTCTTTGCACATGATGATCGCGCCCCTGGGGCCGCGCAAGGTTTTGTGCGTCGTGGTAGTGACCACGTCGAAAAAGGGCACTGGGTTGACCATTTCGCCGGCCGCGATCAGGCCGGCTGTGTGCGCGATGTCGGCAAAAGTAAAAGCGCCGATTTTGTCAGCAATCTCTTTAAACTTCTCCCACTCCACTTCGCGCGAATAGGCGCTATAGCCGGCCACAATCATCTTGGGCTTTTCGCGCAAGGCAATCTCCCGGACTTTGGCCATGTCAATCCGGCCGGTCTTCACGTCCACTTCATATTGGGTGAAATTATACAGCATGCCGGAAAAATTTACCGGATGGCCATGGGACAAATGCCCGCCATGGTCAAGTTTTAAGCCCAAAACTTTGTCGCCCGGCTTAAGAAAAGCCATATACACGGCCGCGTTGGCCGGCGAGCCGGACAAGGGTTGGACATTGACATGTTCGGCATTGAATAGTTTTTTAGCGCGCTCGATGGCCAGGCTTTCCATCTCGTCAATCATCTGGTTGCCGCCATAATAGCGATGGCCGATATAGCCTTCACTGTATTTATTGGTCAACACGGTCGCCATGGCTTCTAAAACGGCTTTGGACACATAATTTTCCGAGGCGATCAATTCCATCTCTTCCGACTGGCGCCTGGTCTCTTTTTTGATGATCTCCAGCACCGCCGGATCTTCGCTATGAATATTTTTATAGTCAAACATAGAAGTCAATTAAAAATTAAAAATTACGAATTAAAAATGAGAAAAATTTAAAAAAAATTACACCATAAAATTATTTTACCGATAAAGTTTTTTATATGTCATCTTTTTCAAAGCCGGCCACCAGTCAGTGAACTTGGTTGAAGCCATAGCTTTGAGAAGCGCTTTGGCTGATTTTGTTTCCAGGGCCTTGCTGGTATTTTTTATCCAGACGTCTAAAAATGGATAACCGATATCCAGATATTCCTTGGCCTGGAAAGCGGTCTCCAGCCAATCCGCGTCTTTGGCGATTATGCCTTCTTTGGTGTTTCTCTGTTCAAATTCTTGAAAATATTTTGCCCATTTTTTCTCAATGGTCCGGCCTAAATTTTTTAACTGATCGAAAAAAGCGTTAGCTTCGGCGTCTTCTTTGGCATAATATCTGGCCGCTACTTTGTGCTGATCGCCGACCCTGGCTTCGCCGTTGTCATGGATTAAAACCATGGCGGCCACTTTTTCCGGGTTGGCGTCGCCTTCCATCACGGCCAGAATATAGCCGATCTGGGCCGCCCGCATCACATGCTCGGCCACGCTATCAGGATTTTTCACGCCCACTAGCTGAAAGCCGCTGTGGCACTGGCGCTTTAGCTGATTGATCTCAAAAATAAAATTAACAATATTTTTTGAATTCATAAATTTATTATTTTTATTCGTAATTCATAATTCACTTTTTATTATACCAAATTTTTCACCATATAACTATGCTGCAGCTTATAGCCTAGCTTGCGATAATAGCCGCGCACGCCTATGCCAGAAATTACTGCTATTTTTTTATAGCCATTCTCTTTGGCGATGGCTTCGGCTTTTTTCATTAACATTTTTCCCAGGCCAGCGTGCTGTACAGACGCGCCGCGGCGCGTCTCTGCGCCCACCGGCACTAATTCGCCATAGACATGCAATTCACGAATCAAAGCGGCATTTTTTATGGAGCTATGAGATATTAATCTTAACCGGCAAAACCCATAAAGCACTCCTCCACTTTTATCAGTCGCTTGGATAAAAAACTCCAGGCCATCAGACGCATGGTATTTAATAATTCGTAATTCGCCTGCCTGTCCGGTAGGCAGGTAATTTTTAATTGATAATTGTTTTCCTCCCGCTTCCCGGCATCTGATGCAGCGGCAAGCCGCGCCGCGGTCTTTCATGATCTGGCGCAAATTGGTAATTTTATTTCCGGCTACGATTGACTCCTTGGGAATGTCGCGGATCAGCCTGATAATTCGTACGTAAGGCGGCACCGCTTTTTTGCACTCCACGATTAAATTCTGCAACGCCTTGTCCGAATACGGCCGGTACTTGCCGGCTCGCCACCACCGGTACAGCAAACTGCCGCGCGTTACCACCGTGGGATAAAATTTTATTTGGTCCGGCTGAAAGCGCTGATCAGTAAATAATTTTTTAAACATGGCCAGATCTTTTCTGGCGCTGGAACCGGGCAAACCGGGCATCAGATGATAAGTGACTTTGAAACCGTAATCTTTCAGCATCTTGGTCGCCGCCGCGATGGCTAAAACGCCATGGCCGCGCCGATTCAGCTTTAAAATCTTATCATCAATCGCCTGCACGCCGATTTCCACCCGAGTACAACCCAGCTCGCGCATCTGCCACAGCTCGCCTTCATTGATATAGTCCGGCCGGGTTTCCAGCGTGATGCCAATGATTCTATATTTAGCCGACTCATTCTTCTTTTGCTCCCGCAATAATTTTTGCCTAAATTCTTGTATTTTGTATTTAGTATTTTGTATTTGTTTGGAATTTGGGATTTGGAATTTGTTTGGAATTTGGGATTTGGAATTTGGGATTTTCCCTCCATATTCGTTCGCCGCCTTAAAGCATTGCCAAATATACCAATACTTATAAGCCGCGGGCAACACCGACCATGTTCCGCCGATGACAATCAATTCAATCTTTTCCGGTTTATGGCCGTTGGCTTCCAGCGCCGCCAGCCTGTCTTGCACCTGCCAATATGGATTAAAATCACAGCGCACGGCGCGCATGACCGCCGGCTCGTTGGACAAATAGCTTTGCGGCATGTTCTTCTCCGTCGGGCAATAAGCGCAGCGGCCTGGACAAGGATAGGCCTTGGTCAAAACCGCTACCGGCGCAACGCCGGACATGGTGCGAACAGTCCGCTTGCGCAAAGTTTTTTCCAAGGCCGGCGAACGCTTAACCGCTCTGGCCAGCAAACGCCTCTGATACTCTTGTAAAATTTCCGCATTGCCCAAAATGCCTATGCCGTACCTTTTGGCCAGTTTTCTTTTAGCGGACATTAGGCCGGCTCGCGAATTAATTTCCTCGCCCAGCAGTTCGCTAATGGCCCTGGCGCGGTTATGTGGTTCTTTAGTTTTCATTACTTTATGCTTTATCTTAATTGTCATTGCTCGCAATGACAACAAAAAAGTGTTATTATTTAAGTATCTATTATTTAACCATAACACTATGAAAAAAACAATACTCGCAGTCTGCTTGTTGGTTGTCCTTTTGCCGCTGGCGGCTTCGGCTTACAGCGTAAAAAGCGGCAACTCGGTCTATTTGGGCAAAGAGGAAACTATTACCGGCAACTTCTATGCCGCCGGCGCCAACTTAACCATCGAGGGCAAGGTCGACGGCGACGTGATTTGCGCCGGACAGTCGGTTAATATCTCCGGCGACGTGGCCGGCGACGTGATTTGCGCCGGACAATCGGTTACTATTAACGGTAAAGTCGGCGGCAATGTGCGCTTAATCGGCGAAACTATCAATCTTAACGGCTCGGTGGCTCGCAATGCCACGCTTCTGGGCAACACCATTATTGCCAACAATGATGCCAATATCGGCTGGGACTGCCTGGTGATGGGCAATGTCTTAGAGCTAAGAGGCAAGGTCGGCCGCGACCTGTATGGCCGCCTGGATAGAGCCAATCTAACCGGTTCGGTGGATAATAATGTTAATCTAAATTTTGATGCGGCCAATTATGGGCTACTGGTTGTCGCCGACACGGCTAAAATCAACGGCGACTTGCGCTACACCGCGGAAAAAAATGCGGCTATCGCCACTAATGCCCAGATCAAAGGCCAGGTCAACCATGCTGTGCCGTCGCTTAAAAAACAAACTGACTTTTGGCCGGCCTGGTGGTGGGGTAATCTCATTGCCATCTTCTCCGCCCTGGTAATCGGCTTGGTCTTAATCAGCTTCTGGCGCGCCGGGGTAATAAAAATTACCGACTCAATGCTCAAAAGAGTTGGCGCCAGTCTGGGCTGGGGATTTTTAGTTCTGATTTTGACTCCGCCGCTGGCGATTATCTTATTGATCACCATCATTGGCATACCGCTTTCTTTAATCTTGGTCGCGCTCTGGCTGATCGCTTTATATGTAAGCAAAATTCTCGCCGGCATTCTGATCGGCCGCAGCCTGTTAAACAGCTTGCTGCCGAAACATAAAGATTCTTTGCTTCTGGCCATGGTAGTCGGCATTGTTATCAGCTATTTGATTTTTGCCATACCCTTTATCGGCTGGATTGTCTCGCTCTTGGCTATGCTTTGGGGGTTGGGAGGAATTGCGCTAATCTTAAAGAAAACTTAACAAATACAAAATACTCTGATAGAATTAGAAAGCGATATTAAAGATCGCTTTTTAATTTAAAACCATCTAATATATGCTAGTTAACCAATTTAATATTGGCTAAATTTATAAATAAATTTAGTCAAAAAATTTTATCGCCTAATTAGCATAATCCATAAAACCATATGAAAATTAATCCTTTAATTTTTAGAAATTATGATATTAGGGGCATGGCCGGCCAAGATTTTAATCTGAAAAATATTGAAGCCATCGGCAAGGCTTACGGCGCTTTCCTGCATCGGAGAAAAATCAGGCAGGCGGTAGTGGGCCGCGACTGCCGTCTAAGCGGCGAAGAGTACCAGCCGGCGTTTATTAAGGGCCTGATTTCTACTGGCGTGGACGTGATTGATTTGGGCATGATTATGACGCAAATGATGTATTATGGCCAATACCGCTTCCAGGTAAACGGCGGCGCCATGATCACGGCTTCGCACAACCCTTACAATTTCAACGGCTTTAAACTGGGCGTGGGTTTTTCCAAAACCACGGAGATGGAAGAAGTCCAGGAAATCAGGGGCTATGTGGAAAAAGAAAATTTTTATCAGCCAAAAACGCCGGGCAAAGTAAGCCCAGCCGATATTAAAGAAGATTATTTTAACGATGTCTTGAAAAGGATCAGGCTGAAGAGAAAATTCAAAGTCGTCGTTGATTTCCGGCACGGCACTCCGGGCATGTATGTGCCGGAACTTTTAAAACGCGCCGGCTGCCAAGTAGTTGCTCGGCGCGATAAAGTCGACGGCAGCTTTCCGGCCGGCACGCCCGACCCGACAGCAGAAGATTTCATCAAGGAACTGGCTAAAGTGGTTATCGCGGAAAAAGCCGATTTTGGCTTGGGCTTTGACGGCGATGGCGACCGCATCGGCACCGTTGATGAACGGGGGCGAATCTTATGGAATGACGTCTTGGTAGCGATTTTTTCCCAAGAAATCTTAGAAAGGTTCCCGGGCTCAAAAATCATCTACAACACTTTATGCTCGCAAGTGGTGAAAAAAGTGGTGGAAAAAAATGGCGGCGCGCCCATCATGTGGCGAACCGGCCATTCCTTTATTAAAAGAAAAATCGCCGAAGAAGGCGCGGCTTTCGGCGGCGAGCTGTCCGGGCATTTCTTCTTTAACGATAACGCCTATGGCCACGACGATGGCAGCTACGCCGCCTTAAGGGTCCTGGAATATTTATCCGATAAAAATACCACTCTAAGCCGGCTCTATGAGACTTTCCCGAAATACATTTCTTCGCCGGAAATAAAAATCGGCTGCCCTGACGAAACCAAAGTAGCGGTGGTAAAGGATTTGTCTAAAAAATTCAAAAATGATTTTCCGGACGCGCAAATTACTGATGACACGATCATCCCCGGCGATGACGGAGTGAGAGCTGATTTCGCCGATGGCATGATAATTTTCCGATATTCGCAAAATGGACCCTACCTTACCATAAAATTTGAAGCTACGGACCAAAAAACCTATGAAGCCAGGAAAAAATATGTGCGGGACATGCTGAAAAGCTACCCGGAGATGATTTGGCAAGATCAATTGTGCGTTAATTTGAATAGCCTGAAATAAATTAATGCTACTCAAGAATTACTTCCTAGCCTTGGTTAAATTTATTTAATTTTTGAAGCAAGGATTGTTTGAGCCTCTACAGCTCGTGAATTATGCTCCAACTAATTTAGTCTGGCCATGAATGATTTTAACACAGTTAGCGATTGGCGAGTTCCGCAACGAAAAAATTAAATAAATTTAACCAAGGCCCTACTAGATAATTAATATAATTCAATCTTCTATAAAATCTTAAAAAGACGTTCCACCCTTTCGTGAAACGTCTTTTCTAATTCGTGTTTTTCTTCGTTTCTTTCGTGTTTATCTTTTAAATAAAGCCAAAATTTCCTTAATATCCCTGATGTCCTCCTCGGTTAAATGCAGCTTGATGCGGTTTTCATAAAGATGGTAGGTCTCCCGCTCCGCCACATAAGAAGAAATGCCGATGCCGTTATGGATGTCCGACAAATGCTTTTTAATAATACTCAAAACCAGCTTGCGGTTCGCCTCGTCTAAATTGCTGAAGCGGTAATTCAATCTTACCAATTCATTCAACTTGCGCTCAAAGCGGTCGAAGGTTTGCGTTTTGGCCGAAGCCAAAAGTTCTTGGATGTCCATAAGGTTAAAATCTATTTTGTTATTAAGGGGTCGCCAATAACCATTACCGAGCCTCGATGGTAGCTTAAGTAGGCCGCTTCGGCTGATAAATAGCCGCGCTCCCACAAACCAAAAAGCACTTCCGTGTTGCCTATCCCGCCCGGTTCTTCAACATGGCTAACAGCAATAACCGGCGTATTGGCGTAATTAGCGCCGCTAAAGGCATTGGCGGAAAACCATCTAACAAAGTTGCCTTGTCCGGTTTGGTATTTTTGGCCATTAAATGACTCATTAGTTTGTATCATATACCAACTTGAATTGCCCTGAAATTTTATAGTACCGTCAGTCGGATAATAAGCGCCTAAGCCGCCATTAGCTCCCCAGCTTAGATAACCCCGAACATTGCTGGCGTCAACAATATGATTAATCGTGTCGCTGACAACCGAGACTTGGGAATTCTCATACAAAACCGCGTCTTTAGCCCATTGGCCCGGCTTAGCGCATGATGAGCCAGGACAAGTGACGCCGCTAGGCGCATCATCGAAATAGTAAGTTGATCCTAGGATGCCGGCGTCTTGGCCGGAAATAACTACGTTAGGGTGAGCCATCTTACTGTAAACTGAGGCCAATTTATCAATATAGGCTTTAGTTGAATCAACCGAACCTGTATCTAAGCTGGTAACTAAAGCAGTTGTTCCCTGATAATATTCAGGCGTAAAACGCTGATAATATTCAAGATATGAAGCATAGTGATCGTTTATTTCGGGCGCGTGATATTTCGCGCCTTCTTTCAAACCAGCAGTCAATAGACATTCACTCAAAGCTTGGCCCACGCCGCCGCTGCCATAATAGGGCGCTTCTAAATGAACGATAGTTCTGGAAGGCATGCCATACACTAAGACGATATACCTAATAGGCTTGTCGGGGTGGCTTTGCAGCCAGTTGATAACCGGATCCTGAATTGTAGTTTTATATTCTAACCCGTCAATTATTTCGGTAGTCGCCGTAGTAACGCCCAAAACATTGGCTGAGGTAATGCCCGGCCGATGAGTAAGATAATAATCCTTCATGACCGCACTTTCCGGAGAAGCTAAGTTATAGACAACTAATAGATGCTTGGCTGGATCAGGCGCGGTCCAATAAGCGGCCGGTGGAGATAAAGTAGCAGTGGTTAATTCCGCCGCCAAGGAAGAACCAAAACCATTATAAGCATATAATCTTAACCTATACGTAGTTGATGGCTGCAACCCTGATAGATAAACAACGCCCCAATTAGAAGTCTGGGTAGTCAGAAGTTGCCAGGAATTGGCGGCCGAATTAAAAGATTCAACCTTAAAGCCGTCCTCGTTATCGGAGTTATCAACCCAATTCAAACGCATGCTTGATTGGCCAGATACAACCGCTTTAAAATTCAAAGGCGCGCCGGGCAATGCTGCGGCAGACGGCACAGTAATAACCACAACATTAGATAAGCCTGAAGCGCCCGAGTCTCCAACACGAAAAATTCTGTATTGATAAGTCTTGCCGGTTTGAACATCGCTATCTATAAAAGACTGGGCTGTTTCAGACGTCGGATTTACTATGTTTCGCCAGCCATAAATAAATAATCTCTGCACAACATAAGAAAGGCCTGATTGACTGCCAGAGTCCCAAGTTAGCTTAACTTGTGTTGGCCCGAACATCGTCGCTACCGCATTGGTAGGCGTTGGCACCAGCGAGTTTTGTGGCGTTATTACACAACTAGGCGTGCTAGAAGCGAAATATTGATTAGTTGAATCGTGAGCCTCAACAACATAGCAATATTGCGTATTGGCATTAAACCCGTAACTAGTATTTGCGTAATCAATAATGCTGTTAGCAGTCGCGGCCAAATCGTAGATTTTAGACCCATCACGGTAAATCCGATAACCGCCCAAGATTAAACCTCCGCTAGAGCTGGCGGCACGCCAAGACAAGGAAATTTTATTGTATTCTTCTTCGTCAAACGCAAAAACCGAAACAACATTTGACGCCGAATTTAATGATGGCACGACCGGCGCCGCGTTAATCTTGATTGTATAGGCCGCTGTCTTGCCGCCGTAGGTAATAGTAAGAGCTTGGCTGGCGTCCGGCGCCGAACTGTCAAAACCGGTAATGTTGGCGGCGCTGATTGGTAAAATCTTAGTGGTCTGATCGCTGTATTTGCCGCTCACTGCCAACCCTTCCACTGACAATGAGTCGCCAACTTGGTAAATCGTTTTGGTGGCCGGCGTGGTAATGGCAATACTGGACAAAGCTGACGCCGCGTTTATTTTAACCTTATAAGTCGCTGTTTTGCCGCTATAAGTAATAGTAAGAGTTTGGCTGGCGATCGGCGCCGAACTGTTAAAACCGGTAATGTTGGCGGCGCTGATTAGTAAAATCTTGGTGGTCTGGTCGCTGTATTTGCCGCTCACTGCCAACCCTTCCACTGACAATGAGTCGCCAACTTGGTAAATCGTTTTGGTAGCCGGCGTGGTAATGGCAATACTTACTAATGAAGAAACGATATCATCATCTTGGTCGGTATTGGTGTAAGTTTGCACCAAAGCCGGCACTTTCCCAGAAATCGCCGCGCTTTCGGCCGGTTTATCAATTTGGGCCGTAACCACATCAGACCATTTAAAACGATTGGCCGAGAAAGCTGAAGAAGAGGTAATTTTAGAAGCCGAACCATCAACATTGATGTAATAAATATCGGTTGAGCCTGCATACTTGACTAAACTGCCCTGAGGATAGGCCATGGTAGTCACTTTTGAAGTAGCAACATCCGCATCGGTTTTTCGCCCATAAGCAACTCCATTAACTCTATAATCCCCAATAAAACTATCAGGCATGTCGATAACTCTTTTTGCCCAGTCGGCGCCATACAAAGTGGCGGCCGTGGCTTCGCTGGAAATCCATTTTAATTCGCCATTGGGAGCAACCGCCCAGACTTTGGGATCAGTGGTTATTTTGACCAACTTAGTGCCCGGCCTAATAGTAATATTGGCCCCCAAAGGATATGATGCTAATTCCGTTTTAGAAATGGTCTTAACTCCAGAGAAATCAGAGTACCAGGAAAAATAGATTTGCTCATTGGGAAAAACATACCTCTTGCCGTTGGTCAAATAATAAACGGAGGAAGTCCCGGCTATTTTAATTAAGTCGCCGGTTGAAGCGGCGGCTTGGGCCGTAGGGGCCGTTACCACGCTCATTGACAGAACGGTGACAAAAATTATACCAACGGCGAAAATTCGCTTACTTTTCATATGATGCATAATAAATGATAAGGGTAAATTTATTGAGCTTAACCCAGCATTTTTACACCATTATCAAATTATGTCAAGACAAGAGTAGAGTGGGCGATTTATTTTTAAAATTTATCTTGGAGTCCGCAATTTTATCAATCATTGGCCATAATAATTTAACAGTTTCATCGGCTATCGTATATTGGTCGCTGAAAATTGGAATTTGGAAATTTTATTAGCCATTAGGAATTAGGAATTAGGAATTTTCTCTTCCCCTATATTCCCCGGGTTCTGAGCGCTTTGACCAATCTTTCCACCGCCACGATATAAGCCGCATTTCTCATTTCACGGTTGCCGCCCGCTTCCATGGTCTGCCAGACTTTTTCAAAAGCCGCGACAATTTTTTCTTTCAACCTAGCCTCAACCTTGTCCTGATCCCAATAGTACTGCCTGATATTCTGTACCCACTCAAAGTAAGAAGCGATCACGCCGCCGCCATTGGCTAAAACGTCCGGCACGACCAAAACGCCTTTTTTATTAAGCTTGGCTTCGGCCGACTCCATAGTCGGCCCGTTGGCCAGCTCCAAAATGATTTTAGCTTTAATCCGGCCGGCGTTTTGTTCGCTGATAACATTTTCTAAAGCGGCCGGCACAACAACCTCTACCGGCAACTCCAATAATTTTTCATTGGTAATATTTTTAGCTTTATTGAAATCAACCACGCTGCCGGTCGCTTGCTTATGCGCTAAAACCTCTGCCAAATTCAGGCCGCTGGCGTTATAAATGCCGCCGCGAGAATCGGAAACCGCCACGATTTTATAGCCGGCGCGATAAGCGATCAAAGCGAAATTCATGCCCACGTTGCCAAAGCCTTGGACCGCCACGCTGGTTTTGCTTTTGGCCATCTTCATTTTGCTTAAAACTTGTTCCAAGACATAAAAGCCGCCCAAACCGGTAGCAGTCTCTCGCCCCAACGAGCCGCCGACTTCCACCGGCTTGCCGGTAACCACAGCCGGTATGTTCTCGCCGTTAATATGGCTGTATTCATCCATCAGCCAGGCCATGATTTGCGGAGTGGTACCGACATCCGGCGCCGGGATATCGGTCTTCGGCCCGATGAAATCGGCAAAGCCCCTGGTATAAGCGCGCGTCAAACGTTCCAGCTCGCCGCGGCTTAAAATTTTCGGATTAACCGCTATACCGCCCTTGCCGCCGCCGTAAGGAATATCGGCCACAGCGCATTTGATGGTCATCCAGAAAGCCAGGGCCTTAACCTCGTCTAAGTTCACCCGGGGATGAAAACGGATGCCGCCCTTATACGGCCCGCGGATATTGTTATATTGCACGCGATACCCGGTAAAGACTTTCATTCGCCCATTATCCATTAAAACAGGCAAAGAAACCTCCAGCACGCGATCCGGCCTTCTTAAAATTTCCAGCTCATCGCAGGTCAAACCCATAATCTGCGCGACTTTATTTAACTGATTAACCGCTCCTTTTAATTGGTTCGCCATAAAGTTGGGATTGTTGGGATATTTAAGATTTTTAAGATACTCACTAGCGACTAAATCCTAAAAATCTTAAATATCCCAAAAATCACAATAATCTTATATTAATTTATTCCTAATTTATTTTTCACTTTATTTAAAGTCTCTTGAGCGATCGGCCTTACTCTATCCGCGCCGTCTTGTAAAATCTCCCTCACTTCATCATCGGTAAAACCGCGGTACTTAATCTGGAATTCAACAAGAAACTTTCTTACCTCTTCGGCCAAATCATTTTTAAACTCGCCATACTTGCCCGCCGAAGCTCCGGCATAGGCGGGACCCTGGCCCCGATATTTCTCTTCCAGCTCTTTAAAGCTCAGGCCGCTTAACAGCGAATAAATTGTCAGTAAATTGGCAATGGCCGGCTTCTTGTTTTGGTCAAATTTTATCTCTTTGCCCGAATCGGTAACCGCGCGCTTGATTTTCTTGGCCGCGGCTTCCGGCGTATCGGTCAAAGCGATATAGTTGGCCGGCGAACTGGCGCTCTTACTCATCTTTTTAGTCGGATCATCTAAGCCCATAATGCGCGCGCCTTGTTTTCTTACCGCCACGGCCGGAATTTTAAACACCTGGCCATAATCGCGGTTAAACCTGCTCGCCAAGGTTCTGGTCAATTCCACGTGCTGCACTTGATCCTCTCCCACCGGCACTAAATCGGTATTGTATAATAAAATGTCTGCGGCCATTAAAACCGGGTAGTCAAACAGGCCGACGCTCACCGACTCTTTATTAGCTCCCTTCTCCTTAAACTGGGTCATTTTATTCAAATCGGCCATGCGAGCCGCCGCGCAATTTAAAATCCAGGCCAGCTCAACATGAGCCTTGACGTCTGATTGGCGGAAAATCACCGCCTTTTCCGGATTAATGCCCGAAGCCAAGTATATTTTTACCACGTCCAAAATGCGCCGCGATAACTCCTCCGGCTTTTGTTTAACCGTGATGGCATGATAATCAACCACGCAAAAAATGCAGTGGTACTTACTCTGCATTTCCACCCATTGAGCCAAAGCGCCCAAATAATTGCCCAAATGCAAAATGCCCGAAGGCTGCACTCCGGAAAAAACCGTTTTTTTGACCGATGGGCCGGCTTGATTTTTTGACTCTAAATCCATGGTCTTATTCTATATTCATTTAATTTTTTTGTAAAGTAAGGCTGCGTACCGCTTTCAAGGCGGGCAAAAACCCGCTCCCCTTGAAAGTATTAATATATATAGTATAATACAGACATAAGTTTTAATTACTGGACTCATAAATTTATGGCCAATATTTTTAAAAAACTTGCCGGTTTAAGCGGCAAAAATGATTCGGCGGCGGAAGAAGAAACCAAAAAAATAAAAATAGAACCGTCCGAAGAGCAAGAATGGCTGGGCGGCGACTATGACGAAGGCCAGCTCTCCATAGATGTTTATCAAACGCCGGACAAACTTGTTGTTAAGTCAACTATCGCCGGGGTCAAGCCTGCGGATATTGATATTTCCATCAATAATGACATGCTTACTATTCGGGGCAAACGCGAAGAAACGGAAATAATCAAGGAAGACAACTATTTGATCAAAGAATGTTACTGGGGCGGTTTTTCCCGCTCCGTCATCCTGCCGGTTGAAGTGGAGGCGGAAAAGGTGGAGGCCGCTCTGGACAACGGCGTCCTTACTGTTACTTTGCCCAAAGCGAAAAGCGCCAAGCAGATTTCCATTAAAGTAAGAGAGAAATAAAAAAAATCTAATCTACGAATATTTTTGGCATTATTTGTAGATTCGGATTTTGATTCGTAGATTAGGATTATATTAAATTATATTTTATTATGATAATAAGACTTACCATAGATCGCTTTGAAGGAGGCCAGACCGTCCTAGTTGCTAGCGACGGTCAAATGATTGTTTGGCCGAAAAATCAATTGCCGCCCAATTCACGCGAGGGCTCTGCTCTGAATTTTGAAATTCTTGAAGAGCGGGAACGCGAAATCAAAGATAAGCAAACGGCCAAAGAGATTCTCAACGAAATCATTGGCCAACCGTAAAAATGTTGAACTTCATTCCAGCCAAGCAAAATGATCAAACGCCGCGGTGGTTGCTTGTATTAGCAATCATTTTTTTTATTTTGTTTTTTTCCGCTGCCGCCGGCTTGATTGTTTACGATGGCATGTTTAAAAATAAAATCTACCCCAATATCATGGTTGGCGATCTTGATTTAAGCGGACAATCGGCTGAAGCGGCCAAGCGCCTGATTAACCGGCGAATTGATGAGATTAATCAGCACGGCATCGTTTTTTCATACAAAAATCGCCGCATCGCCGTTATGCCGGTAATCGCCTCGGCTGACGGCAGCATAGCCCATCAATTAATCAGCTTTAACGCCGACCAGGCGGTAGACTCGGCTTTTTATTATGGCCGAAACGACGATTTTTTTAAAAAACTAACCGAACAGCTGCTGGCGCTTTTTAAAAAAGAACGGTTTGCGATGCCGATTTTAATAAACGAAGAGAGCGTGGTAAAAATATTAAAGGATAATTTTTCCAGCTTTGACGAACCGGCTAAAAACGCCGGCCTGGCGGCAAACAAAACTCCGGGGGATAATTATGAATTTATTATCACTGGCGAAAAATACGGAAAAACCATTGATTATAACGAAGCTATCGCGATCTTAACGGCCAACTTGGCGAATCTCAATCCCGCGCCGATCGGTCTAGCGACGATCACCCAATATCCGCGCATTTTAACAAAAGATTGTTTAAACATTGAAGCAAAAGCCGCCGCCTTTCTAAATCTCGCGCCCCTTGCATTAACGCGCGGTGAAAAAGAATGGCCCATCAGCCAGGACTTGTTTGCGCAAATGCTTGCCTTAAGACAAACCGATTCGGACATTGATCGGGTTGGCGTGGGATTGGATGAAGATAAATTCAAAGATTATCTTGCTGAAGAAATCTCCTCTGCCATAGATCAAGAACCGATTGAAGCTAAATTCGCAATAACGGATGGCCGAGTAACCGAATTCCAAAACGGCCAGGATGGATTGGCGCTGGACGTTGCGGCCAGTTTTAAAAAGATTGACAGCCAGCTCGCCAACGGCGGCGGACAAAACGGCAAAATTGAATTGGTCGTTAACGTTAAGCCGACCTTATCCAACGCCGGCCAAACCAATAATCTGGGCATTAAAGAAATTATCGGCATCGGCACATCCAACTTTACCGGCTCGCCGGCAAACCGAAAACATAATATCAAGGTCGGCAGCAATACTATCAACGGCTTGCTGATTAAGCCGGGACAAGAATTCTCGCTGAATCGGGCTTTGGGAAAGGTGGGCGGCGACACCGGCTATTTGCCGGAATTAGTTATCAAAGAAAATAAAACCACGCCGGAATACGGCGGGGGCTTATGCCAGGTCGGCACTACGATGTTCCGCGCGGCTTTAGACAGCGGCTTGCCCATAACCATGCGGCGCAACCACTCCTACCGCGTTAGCTATTACGAGCCGGCCGGCACCGACGCCACGATTTATGATCCTTGGCCGGATTTTCGCTTTATCAATGATACGCCCACTCATATTCTGATTCAAACAAAAGTCGGCACCAGCACGCTGGCTTATGAATTTTGGGGCACGCGCGACGGCCGGCTGGTGGAAAAAACCAAATCGACAATTTACAATATTGTTAAGCCGGCGCCGGCGAAAATCGTTGAAACTCTGGATTTAAAGCCGGGCGAGAAAAAATGCACCGAACAGGCCCATAACGGCGCTGACGCTTATTTTGATTACGCCGTTACTTATCCGAGCGGCGAAGTTAAAAAAACTAAATTTTCTTCTCATTATGTTCCCTGGCAGGAAGTCTGCCTGTTGGGCGTAGAGCAATTATCTCCGCCAGCCGGCGGACCGCCCGACGGCACGGCCAGTTCAACTCCTAGCCAGAATTAAAAAAAACTGCCCCATAGCCAGGGCAGTTTTTAAAATTTCTAATTCCTAATTCCTAATCTGTCTGCCATTCTTCGTTAATTTTAAAAAATAAAAAAGACCAGCTTAAGCGGGCAGGCAAGAAAATTTCCGCAAGGCAGAACACAGTTAGAAACCATGTTATACCTTACAAGAAAATCCCCATGCTTGTCGTGCCTGGCCCGCTTAAATTGGCCTTACCTTTTACCCCCTTGATAAAGGGGGCTAGGGGGATTATTTAAGTTAACTTTACAGCTTATCATAACTAAATAATCTTGTCAAGGCTTAGCCTAAAATTAGCCGCAAAAATATCTAATTTTAGATAAAAAAACTCGCGGTGTGCTGAACCGCGAGGTGAAGTGCATTCTGAAAAGCGCCAGGCCTACTGCTCCTTAATATTATAGGCCTTAATGATGTCACGAATAGTCTCATCAAACAATGGGGGCGGCCAGTGTCGCGGCTGCCCAGGCCTCGTATCCTTCCGGGTGAAGTGTGTCTCTGCTTTGACGCCGGCAATTAACTACTACCGCTTCACCAGGTGAAAGACTTTGGTCAAGCCGCCTCTGGATTGTGTGATTGCCTAGAAAGTCCCAGAGAATGATCCGAGCCATTTTCTGAGCATATTCAAGGTCTGCCACGACAATGAGGGCCTTGGCTTGGTCTCCGGGAGCGGAGAGATCAAGCGCTTGCTGGATCAGGGCTTTGGTTTTCTCGTCAGTCACGGTTGAACTGGCCGGAGACGGATTGAATGGGGCATCCTGTTTTTTGATTAAAAGTTCGAGGCGCTGCAATTCCGTGGACAAAAGCTCGGCGGTTTGAGTCACTGCAGGCTCCTCCCCCTCCGGCATTGCGACCAAAAAGCAACTCTGCTTTCTCAAAAACAGCATTTGTTTCGCCAGCTTAGCCATAAGAGGTTGATCCACTGTTGCCTGACGAGCAGGCACCGCGATAATATGTGAATATGGTATGTTCATTTTCCGTTCTCTTTCGTTGAGTTTTAAAAAGAGCCCTTGTAGCACGCGCTACCAGGCCTCCTTAGTGATTGTTAAATTTAATGTAAATTTACCTCACTGAAAACCAAAAGTCAAATCACTGTACAGTTAACACCATGGGCTTAGCCTAAAATCAGCCGCAAAAATACCTAATTTTAGATAAAAAAAACTCGCGGTGTGCCAAACCGCGAGGTGAAGTTCTCGACTAGCAGGAAGGGGTTATTAAAAACCCTCAATCCTATAAGCTTTGATCTTGTTATAGAGCGTCTGCCGGCCAATGCCCAGCCGCCTGGCTGTTTCCAGCTTATTACCGCCAGTTTCCACGAGCATCTTGATTATTGCGTTGCGTTCTACTCTCTCCAGCACAGTCCATTCTTGCACCACTTCTGTCGGCGCTGTTGTTTGCGCCTCGTCCGCTGGTTCGGGCGGATTGAGCTGCAAGTTCTGGACATCGATCTGGGTGGTTGAAGCCAGCATCACTGCCCGCCGCACTGCGTTTGACAGTTGGCGGACGTTGCCTGGCCATGGGCAGGATTGAAGAGCCTGTCGGGCCTCCGCGGTAAAACCAGTAACGGCCAAACGATCTTCTATCCTTTTGTATAAAGCCAAGAAGTGCTCTGCCAAAGGCTGGATGTCTTCCGGCCGTTTCCTTAGCGGCGGGACATTGATCTGAAAGACCGCAATCCGATTTAAAATGTCCGCTCGAAGCTTCTGCGCCAGCTCTTTGGCTGACCGATTGGTGGCCGTTACAATCCGGCAATTTACCCTATACGTTCCGCTAGCACCAACTTGGCGCATTTCGCCTTCAGTCTGTAACGCCCGCAGTAGCTTACTTTGCAGTGGCAGGCTCATCTCTGCAATTTCATCCAGAAAAAGCGTACCGCTGTCGGCTTCTCCGAAAAGACCGAAACGCTCGCGAAGAGCGCCGGTAAAAGCGCCTCGGACTAAGCCAAACATTTCGCTTTCCACTAATTCTGACGGTATGGCCGCGCAGTTTACTGAAACGAACGGCCCCTTAGACCACCCGCTTTTGTAATGCAAAAGGCTGGCCAAGGCTTCTTTGCCAACTCCGCTTTCCCCGGTGATCAGGACCGGAGCGTCGGATCTGGCGAATATGCTTAGTTCTTTAAGCAACCGTGACATTGGCGGGCTGGCCACAACCACGACATGATCCTTGCCCAAATCTTTTTGAAATGTTGAATTATCAGGGCTGATAACGTCATACGGTTTGTATATACGCCTGACCCTGTGATGATTTTTCAGCCCGGCCAATCCTTGGGTCTCCTCTCTAAGACCACCATCGCCGTCGGCGAATTCCACTGCTTCATGGTTACCACCTGCTTGCCCTTGGCCGCCGTTGCCGCCATTGCCGCCCGCAGTTATCCGCTCAGTCCGACCGCCTGCTTCTTCCAATGCTTTCATAGTGCCTCCTAATGGTTGAATTGTTACTGAACTTCCCGATCCTTGCCTAACTGCGAACAAAAAACAAAACTGCAAAATTTTCCAAAGAACATGTTTGATACCACCACTATAAACCTATGGCTAATTTTAGTCAACCATAAATACTTTTTCTCTTTGGCTTTCAAAAAATTTACCAGACAACCGGCCTTGACAACCACAGCAACTAAGGATTAAAATATCTTTATGAATTTTCGCACCTTTGAACAACCAAAAACAAACCATTAAAATATGAAATTCATCTGTAAGGTTGAAATTGACTTGCGAGAACCCGGTCCTGATTCCAGGAAAGCGAAAGATAAGCCCTGCGTCATGATGCGGATTATCCCTCCTGACGGGGTTGTGGCAGACTCCTTTGCGGAGACCTTTTTGCTATGTGCGGAGTACCTACACGTTTCCCTTGGTCATCAAGAACAACCGGGGGCGTTTTGGGGCCAATGGTTTGGTGGGGGGCTAGCTCCTCGTGACACCCCATCCCTGCTAAAACCGCTCCGGAGACGACATGGACGTCGAGCCACCGATCTTGCGACCGCGACTCCCGTTCCACCCAGTCCGCCTCCCGCCTCAGCCGCAACAGCGTCCGCGGCCGATCACCAAGAACCGCCAGCTAGAAAACTAGCGCGGGTGCAGAACTCCCTGCTCCTGAATGCCTTGGCAATTTTGCCGGGAGAAAAAGACAGCCACCCCTTCAGTCATGCCAGCGGCTTGCCCAAATAGCCGGGTAGCCGATGAACCTTCCGCCCCATGCGGGAAGAATCCTGTCACCGTCTTGCACCAATCAGTGCAAGACTTTTTTTATTCTCATCATCACAATCATCACAAATCATCACAATCTCTTGATAAAGGCGGCCGGAAAGATTATGATTACTTCATGTAAAAATCAATTTTATGCCTAAATTTACCCTAAGAAGTAAATTCCGCCCTACCGGCGACCCAGCCCCAGTTTCTTAAACTGGAGCTGGACGGGAGCCGGCTAAGACATGTTTTAGTTTTCTATGAACAGATTTATCTTGAAAAGTAATTTCAAGCCTACCGGCGACCAACCGGAAGCGATTGCCAAGCTGGTCGACGGCCTAAAGAAGGGCTATCGCGACCAGACGCTTTTGGGCGTGACCGGCTCGGGCAAAACTTTTACCATGGCCGGCATTATTGAAAAAATCCAGAAACCCACTCTGGTGATTTCCCATAACAAAACTTTGGCCGCCCAGCTTTACGGCGAATTCAAACAATTTTTCCCGGACAACGCCGTACACTATTTCGTTTCCTATTACGACTACTACCAGCCCGAAGCCTATATTCCGCAAACCGATACTTACATTGAAAAAGAAGCTACCATCAATGAAGAAATCGACCGCTTGCGCCATGCTGCCACCCAATCTTTATTAAACCGCCCCGATGTCTTGATCGTGGCCAGCGTTTCCTGCATTTATGGTTTGGGTGAAAAAGCCGACTATCAAGCCATGAGCCAGCATTTTCTGGTCGGCCAAAAAATCAAGCGCAACCAAATTTTGCGCGACTTGATAAAAATCCAATACACGCGCGACGATCAAACTTTTAAGCGCGGCACCTTCCGCGCCAAAGGAGACGTTATTGATATTCATCTGGCGACCGGCGAAGCCGTGGCGCGCATCAGCCTGCTTGGCGATGAAATCGAAGAAATCGTTACTGCCCCCTTGATAAAGGGGGTTGGAGGGATTTTTTCTTCAGGACAGCAACTCCCCAAAATTTCCATTCTGCCGGCCAAGCATTTTATGACGCCGCAAGAAAAAATGCAACGAGCATTAAAAAATATCCGCCAAGAGCTGGAGATAAGGCTGGCAGAATTGAGAAAACAGGATAAAACTATTGAAGCTTACCGCCTGGAGAAAAAAACCAACTATGATTTGGAGATGATGGAAGAAGTCGGCTATGCGAATGGCATAGAAAATTACTCGCGCCACCTTACCGGCCGCGCAGCCGGCCAGCCGCCGGAAACCTTAATTGACTTCTTTCCCCAAGATTACCTGATGCTCATTGACGAGTCTCATGTTTCCCTGCCGCAAGTCCGCGGCATGTACGCCGGCGACCAGTCCAGGAAGCAAACCCTGATTGATTTTGGCTTCCGCTTGCCCAGCGCGCGCGACAACCGGCCGCTCAACTTTAAAGAATTTAACAATAAAATCAAGCAGGTTATCTATGCAAGCGCCACGCCGGCAGAATACGAAATTAAAAATTCCCGCCAGGTGGTGGAACAGCTGGTCAGGCCTACCGGACTATTGGATCCGGAGATAGAAGTAAGGCCGAACCAGGGCCAAATTCAGGATTTGATTAAAGAAATCACCATCAGAACCAACAAGGGGCAAAGAACCTTGGTCACGACTTTAACCAAGCGCATGGCCGAAGAATTGGCCAGCTACCTGCAAGAGCGGAAAATCAAAGTCCAATATCTGCACAGCGAAATAGAAACTTTGGAGCGGGTGGAAATTTTGCGCGACCTGCGCTTGGGCAAATATGACGTCTTAGTGGGCATTAATCTTTTGCGCGAGGGGCTGGATTTGCCCGAAGTCTCGCTGGTGGCCATTTTAGACGCGGACATGTCCGGCTTTTTGCGCACCGAAACCTCGCTGATCCAAACCATGGGCCGCGCCGCCCGGCATCTTGAAGGCAAAGTGATTATGTATGCGGATAAAATCACCCCGGCCATGCGCTACGCTATTAAGGAAACAGAGCGGCGCCGGCGCGTTCAGGAAGCCTACAATAAAAAACACGGCATCACGCCGCGCCAGATTGAAGCGAAATTCCATGAATCAATTATTTGATATTTTACATTAATAAATCTGCCGGATTATTTCTATCCCTTTCCCATTTTGCCGGATTATTTATGATATATTCCCTGATTTTAATCAGGGATTTTTCATTTCTAATAATATGGTCATAAAATGATCGTTGCCAGGCGAAATCCGAATACCCCATATAATGAATCAATTTTGACGACGTGGTTTTAAACGCGCCAATTAATTCCGAAACGGATTTTATTTTCCCGCATTGTAGGGACAGGTCGCGACCTGTCCCTACGTTATCCCCGTCGCGACCTGCCCCTACTGTCCCTACGTTATCGTCATCGGTGTTAATCATCAGAATTCCATGCAAATGATTGGGCATAACAATATATTCGTCCAATTCTAAATAAGGAAAACGACCCGCCAACCATTGCCATTGATTTCTAATAACCCAGCCGCATCTATTTAAAACCATTTTTTCATTTATCACCTGCCCGAAAATTTCCTCCCGATCTTTAACACAAATGGTTACAAAATAAAAACCATTCTGCGCATAATCAAAAAATGGCAGACGGTTTAATTTGCGGACTCTCATATATAAACTACGCCAGGACAGGCCGTTATCCATTTAAAACAATAATACCACGGCCTGTCCTGCGTCCCCCCTTAGTGAAGTAATAGATATAAATATTGTATCAAACATAAATATAAATGTATACCATAAATGTATACCATCTTGACTTTTAAATGACTTTTTGTTAAACTAATTCAATTTACCAATCAAATTAATTCAGTAAAATTAGAGGGCTTAGACACATTAATCGTCTAAGCTTTTGCCATCTATATGACTAAAACCAAGAAAATTTCTCTCGCCGTCGCCTTATTCTCGCTCTTGCTGTTTTTAACCGCTTGCAATCAAAACACCGCCAATACACCGACAGAAACCAAGGCGCCGCTCCAGGTTAAGGGACAAACCGTGGACCAAAGCCGGTCTGTCAGCCAGCAATATGAATATCCGACCATGGTTTTAAGCGAACAAGAAGCCAGAATTATCGCTAAAACCTCCGGCACGGTTAAACAGCTTAATTATAAGCTGGGCGATACGGTTAAAGCCGGCAGCTTGCTGGCCAGGATTGACGACATCAACCAGGGCGACAATACTTTTAGCTTCGGTTTGAACGCTAACCAGGTCAGGCAGGCCCAACTGGCAGTTGAACAAGCGGAAACTAATAAACGCAACGTCGCTCTAACCTCAGCGGAAAGCTTGAAAGGCGTGCAGATCGCTTATGAATCGGCCAAAATCGCCGCTGAACAGGCTAAATTAAATCTGGAAAACCGGCAAACCAGCATCAATCAATCCTATTCGGACCTTGATACCAATACTTACACCATCGTCGACTCTGTCGCCAATACCTGCGGCACAATTATTTCAGGCATCAATAGCATCGCCCATTTTGATCCGGTCGGCATTGGCGAGTCACCCTACAAGGATAATTTAGGCGTCATTGACAGCCAACTAATCATTAACGCCAAAGGCGTCTTCCTGGCCACGCAATCTCTAGATGATCAATACCACGCCAGCGATTTGACTGACCTTGCAATTAAGGTGAAAAAAACCATTGCTTTGGCTGAACAAACTCATGAGCTGGTTAATATAACTAAAAATTATGTGGATAGCAGTTTGGTCGGCGGCCAGTTCACGCAAACTGTTTTGAGCGGCTACCAAACAACCGTTGCCGGCTACCAAACGCAGATTAGCGCCGCTTTGACGCAGATTAATGGCGCCCAGCAAACCCTGGAAAATAATTTGATCAATAATACAACCAATGCTGACGCGCTTACTAAAGCCTATGAACTAGCCAAGGAGCAAGCGAAAAACGCCCTGCAGTCTCTCGCCACCCAACAAGCCTCCATCAAATCCAGCCAAGACGCGGCCGATTTGGCTTACCGCAATGCCTTGATAAATTTACAGAGCATTATTGATGCTCATTCAGTAATCGCGCCAATCAGCGGAAAAGTTACCCAAAATTTTATTGCCAGAGGCGACACGGTATCGGCGGGCCAGCAGCTAGCGACTATCAGCTCCGGCCAAACTGTCAAATTCCAGGTTTATGTTGATGAAGCTGTTTTAAAACAACTCCGCCCCGAGCAAACGGTCACCATTATAAATAATGACGGCAAAGAAATCCCGGGGAAAATTACCAGCTTAGCGGCTCAAGCCGACTCTTTAACCAAAAGATTTTTAGCGGAAATTGCGCCAATTAATTTCCAGGCCGCCGACTTCTTTTTGGGCACGGTAGTTAACATTATTATTACCACAGAAACCAAATCAACGGCCGAAAATATTATCTTGCCTTTATCAACCATAGAAATCGGCCAGAACGGCAACAGTCTTTTCATCATAGACAACGGCCAAGCCAAAAAAATCTCCGTGGAAATTATAAAAATCAGCGGCGAGACGGCGGAAGTCAAAGTCGATCTGCCTGACACCGCGGTGATTATCACCGATGGCAATAAATTGATCCAGGAGGGTGATGCGGTTGAATTAATAAAATAAAAAAGATGGAATTAAATAATCAGCCAAACGAAAACGGCCAAAGTAATGGAGAAAAATCTTCCGATTATTTATATTTGGAAAAATTGTCATTCAAGCCTGAATTAAGGAAAGGCTGGCTTAATTTTTTCGTCTCCAATTTCCGCGTAGTGATTCTCTTGATTATTTTATTAACTATCTGGGGTGTTTATTCCTATACTCAACTGCCGCTGGAATCACAGCCGGAAGTTAAAATACCTTACGCCGTAGTTGTGACTACTTATCCCGGCGCTTCCCCGGCCGATGTCGAAGAACTAATAACCAAAAAAATCGAAACTAAAATCGCCGGCATCAAAGATGTTAAAACTATCACCTCAAACTCATTAAATTCAATTTCTTCAATTTCTGTTGAGTTTAACGCCAAAGCTGATCTAACTTCTAGTATCCGCAACTTAACCGATCAAGTCAACACAATAAAAAATGACTTGCCGGCCGACGCTAATGATCCGATAGTCCGCGAAATTTCTTTTGATGATACGCCGATTTTTTCTTTTTCTTTGGCCGGACCTTACGACGGTTTCACTTTAAGGACCTACGCGGAGAAAATTCAAGACGAACTGGAGAAAATCTCCGGCGTCAGGCAAGTTAACGTTTCGGGCGGCGACATCAAAGAGTTTAAAATCGCTTACGATCCGCTGAAACTGACGTTTTATAATATTTCTCCGGACCAAGCCAACCAAGTTATTAAAGCGACCAACTTGGTGGTGCCGGGCGGAAATTTTGAAGGGCAGAAATATTCATACCCGATAAAAGCTGACGCTCGTTTTTACACGACCGCAGTCATCGCCAATACGCCCCTGGGGCACACCAGCGAAGGCGCGGTGATTTATTTAAAAGATGTGGCCGAGGTGACTGAAACCGCAGTTAAACGAACGGTAGTTTCCAGATTTTCCGAAAAAGGCCGGCCGGCCCAAAACGGCGTCAACATTGATGTAATTAAAAAAACCGGCGGTAATATTGTTCAAACAGCGGACGCGGCCAAAGCCAAAATCAATAGTTTATTGGCTACCTTCCCTAAGAGCCTTTATTATGACATCACTGTGGATACCTCTGAACAAATTAAAAAAGACTTCAACCAGCTAGGCCATGATTTTATTTTAACCATTATTCTAGTGTTTTCCATTTTATTTTTGATTGTCGGTTTAAAAGAAGCGATTGTCGCCGGCTTGGCGGTGCCGCTAGTTTTCTTTGCCACTTTCGGCGTCATGCTTTATACTGGCATCACCTTAAATTTCTTGTCCATGTTTTCTCTGATTCTCGCCTTGGGCTTATTGGTAGATGACGCCATTGTCGTGGTCAGCGCCACTAAACAATATATTAAAACCGGCAAATTCACGCCCGAAGAAGCGGTGCTCTTGGTCTTAAATGATTTTAAGGTTGTTTTAACCACCACTACTTTAACCACGGTTTGGGCTTTTTTGCCGCTGCTTTCTTCCACCGGCATCATCGGCGAATTTATTAAATCCATCCCCATCACGGTTTCGGTGACCCTTATCTCATCCCTGATCATCGCCTTGATTATTAATCACCCGCTGGCGGCCATCCTGGAAAGAGTCAGATTGACAAAAAAAATCTTCTTGGCGCTAGCCATAACTCTTTTTGTTATTGGCTTAAGTTTTATTTTTCTAAAAAGCTATATTGGTTATGGCTTGGCCTTGATGATTTTCCTTGTCCTCACCCTAATGGTTAAATTTTACGTTAAAGGCGGGCGGGCGCTCATGGAAGAAAATTACCGCTTAAAAGAGTCTGAATGGCTCAATGATGATTTAATCAAACAGAAATTAAAGTATCAAAGCGAACATGAAAACGGCAATTGGTTTAACCGCTTAATCCATGGCATTGCTAAATTCGACCGGCTCTTGCCAATCTATGAAAAATATCTGCGCCGAGTTTTAAGCACTAAAAAAAATCGTCTAGCAACCCTAATCATTGTTTTTGTTTTATTTGCCGCGGCAGTAAGTTTGCCAATACTCGGCGTTGTGCCCAGCGAATTTTTTCCAGCCGCCGATTTTGATTACCTTTACATAGATCTCACCGCCCCGGTCGGCGCCAACCTGGCGGAAACCGATAAAATTGCCAGTCAAATTGAAAATAAACTGTATAAATACCAAGAAATCAGCAATTTTTCCACGGTCGTCGGTTCAGCCGGCACTAATTCAAGCGGCTTTTCCGGCTCATCCGGCAATCCATCTAATAAAGGACAAATTACCGTCAAGTTGGTAGACGCCAAACAAAGAAAATTAAAATCTTATCAACTCACCGAAATAATCAGGCAAGATTTAAACGATCTTAAAACGGCGACGATTAATGTCACTACGCCGCGCGGCGGTCCGCCCTCGGGCGCTGATTTTGAAGCCAGAATTGCCGGCGACGACTTGCAAACGCTGGATAAAATCGCCCATGATCTGCGTCCCTTTTTAACCGCGATTAAAGGCGTAGTGAATGATGATATTTCCCTGAAAGACTCGCCTGCTGATTACACCTTTGTCTTGGATCCGGCCAGGCTGGAATTATATGATCTGAACGCCGCTTATGTCGGCTCAATAATCAGAATGGCTATCGCCGGAACGAAAGTAACTACGGTTTTGGATCAGGGCAAAGAAATTGATGTCTTGGCCACTTTTGCCGAGGATAAATTGCCCAATTTAGAGGCTATCCAGAATCTGCAGATTTTAAATTTAAAAAAACAGCCAGTCTTTTTGCGAGACGTGGCTAGAATCAGACTGGAGCCGTCGGTGGAAACCATCAGCCGCGTTGACCAAAAAAGAACCGTTCTGCTTTCAGCCAGCGTCACTAAAGATAATCTTCCGGCCGCGGTGGTGAAAGAATTCCAAAATAAAGTAGAAAAAAATTATCGCCTGCCCAGCGGTTATAATATAACTTACGGCGGACAGAACGAAGAAAACAACGAATCGGTCGCTTCTATTTTACGGGCCATGGTGCTGGCCGCTCTATTAATTGTTTCAACGCTGATCATTCAGTTTAATTCTTTCAAAAAAGCGCTTATCGTCTTGGTAACCATCCCTTTGGCGCTGATTGGCGTCTTCTTCGGCATGGCCATCTTCCATCTAACATTATCATTCCCCGGCCTAATCGGCATTGTCGCGCTCTTCGGCATTGTGGTAAAAAATGCTATTATTTTAATTGATAAAATTAATCTCAATCTAAAAAGTAAAATTCCTTTTTCAGAAGCGATTGTCGACGCGGGCAAATCAAGATTAGAGGCGATTATTATTACTTCCATTTGCACCATCGTCGGCATCATCCCGGTTACTTTATCTAATGAAACTTGGACCGCTTTAGGCGGCGCAATTATTTTCGGCTTAATGCTTTCTTCCTTCTTTACCTTATTCATTGTGCCCATCCTCTTTATCACTTTGATTCGTCCAGAAGAAAGATTTTAAAAAAACGTAGAGACGCGCCGCGGCGCGTCTCTACGTTTTTTTATTTAAAATTCTCTCGGCTTCTTAGTTGCCGATGATAGCCGATGGCGAAGCGGTGCGCCTCATCGCGCACCCGCTTTATCAGGTGCAGAGCCGGCGAAGCCAAAGGCAATTCCAGCGGCCTGGCCTGGCCGGGAAAAAATAGCTTGTCAGGAGCATTGGCTGATCTTAAGCCCAACCCTTTAGAAATGGCAATCAGCGGAATTGGCAACTTGCGCCGCTGCAATACTCTTAAAGCCGCGTTCAGCTGGGCTTTGCCGCCGTCAACGATAATCAAGTCTGGAGCTGGCCAAGTATTATTAAATCTTCTCTCCAGCACCTCTTTCAACATGCCCACATCATTAGCTTCTCCCTGGCCTATTTTAATCTTAAATTTTCTATATTCACTTTTATTCGCCTCACCGGCAGTAAAAACTACCATTGAGCCAACCGCTTCTCGGCCAAAAATATTAGCAATGTCATAACCCTCAATTCGTTCCGGAACCTTGGGCAAGGCCAGCATCTTGGCTAATTCCACCACATCGTTAGCATATTTCTCGCCCACGCTTAACACCCTGGCGCTTTCTAAAACATATTTCATGTTTTTCAGTTGAAACTTCAAATTTATTAATTCTCTATTCGCAGCATTCGCATCTACATTCGCAGCATTCGCATTATTTTTTTCTAACTTCTTAATTCTGACTTCCAGGTTCTTAACTATCTTACTTTTTTTTCCTTCCAAAAACATTATCAATGGTTTAATTACCCGCTTCATATATTCCTGCTGGCTGATTATTCCTCCGCAGACGCCAAGACAGCGGCCGATCTGATGATAAAAGCAGGGCCGCTTTTGCGCCCGGCGCATGGTGCAATAAGGAAAAATTTTTCTGACGGCTTTGATGGTTTCGCGCGCCGCTTGCGAACTGACGAACGGCCCAAAATATTTGCCAGATTTGTCAATTTGCCGGGTTATGAAAACGCCGGGGATCTCATCGGAGAGCGAAATTTTAATATAGGCAAACCGCTTATCGTCGCGGAGCAGCACGTTATAATATGGCTGATATTTTTTAATCAGGTTAGCTTCCAAAAGCAAAGCCTCAATTTCGCTGTCCACGCTAATCCATGTTATTTTCTTTACTTCAGCAACCATCTTGCTCTTGGCCGGCGCATGATTCGCGCTTTTTTGCCAGTAAGACAAAACCCGGCTTTTTAAATTAGCCGCTTTGCCGATATAAATAATTTCGCCCTTAACATTGTAAAATTGGTACGAGCCGGGGGTTATTGGAATATTCAGCTTTTTTAGATTTTCCAGAGTCATAAAAATTTAATGTAAAATTAATAATTTTAAACTTTACATTGTCATTTTGCATTTTGCCGCGCCCGCCAAAGCTACGCTTAGGCATTGCGGGCGGGAGATTTACATTTTGCATTATTCTATCACTTTTTCCAACAAAAAACAACCCACCATGACTAATGGATTGTTTTTAATTGTCAATTCGTAATTTTTAATTTTTAATTGGCTTCGATCGCCTGCACCGGGCAACTTTCGGCCGCGGCTTTAGTGCATCCCGGATCATCCTGGCTTACGGCCTCGGCCTTGCCCACGGCGTTCATTTTAAAAACTGCCGGACAGACGGCTTCGCAAGCGCCGCAGCCGATGCACAATTCATGGTTTACTTTTATCGACATAATTATTAACATTACTTACGCACATAAAAAGTTTAGCGAATTTTAAAGATAAACTATTTATTTTTGGCAAGAACTGGGATATAATGCGAATCTGCGAATAAAGGCGAATGCCGCGAATATTATTCATCATTCGCAGCATTCGCTCCCTAATTCGCGGAATTAGCATTATAGTCTGTTGCTTTTAATTGATAGTCTATTTTAAGATCAGCTTGAAATTTAAAGTGCGTAAGTACTGTTATTAATTGTTAATTCTTAATTTTTAATTGTTTTACACCCACGTTACGCAGGCTACTTTATCCGATTCTTCCTTAAAGCGCATCAGCCTAACGCCCTGCGTATCGCGGCCCAGCAGGTTAACGCTCTTAAACGGCAATCTGATTACCTGGCCTTTTTCCGAAATGATAATCAGGTCTTTGGCTTCCATTGATTCGGCATTAACCACAAAAGCGTTGATTAATTTTCCAGTTTTAGATGTAACTTTAGCTGTTTTTATACCTGACCCGCCCCGGCCCTGTACTTTATAAAAGCCCAAGCTGGTGCGTTTGCCAAAGCCATTTTCCGCAATAGCCAAAACTTGATATTTTTTCATTTTCTCTTTGTCGTTTTTAATTATGCCCATACCAACCACCGCATCGCCTTGCTTTTTCAAACGAATGCCACGCACGCCGGCCGCGTTCCGGCCCATATCGCGCACATCGGTTTCTTTAAACCTGATCGCCTGGCCCAAAGCCGTCACCAGCTCAATTTGATCGTCGCCCGCGGTCGGTTTGGTCCAGATTAGTTTATCATCATCTTTAATCTTGATGGCAATCAAGCCGGAACGGCGCACATTGGCAAAGGCGTCAATCTTCACTTTCTTAACCAAGCCCTTCTCCGTGGCGAAAAAAAGAAATTTGCTCTTGGCCAGCTTATCCAAAGGCAAAACCGAGGTAATTTTTTCCCCGCCGGCCAGCTGCAAAAAGTTGACAATCGGCGTGCCTTTAGCGGTCCTGGCCGCCGGCGGTATTTCATAGGCCTTAAGCTGGAAAACCCGGCCTTTGGTGGTAAAAAACAATAAATCATTATGCGTCATGGTCGTGAACATAAAATCCACCATGTCTTCCTCTTTGGTGGTTAAGCCGATGACGCCCTTGCCGCCTCGACCTTGCACCTTAAAAATGTCCGGCGCCAGCCGCTTGATATAGCCGTCGCGCGTCATCATCACTACCGCCTCTTCGTTCGGCACTAAATCCTCGGCGGAAAACTCCTTAACGCCATGCGCCATCACCTTGGTTTTTCTGTCATCGCCGAATTTTTCCGCCAATTCCTTAATTTCTTTTTTAATTATTTCTTTGACTTTCGCGGCCGACTTCAAAATCGCTTCCAACTCCTTAATCAGCGCCCGCTTTTCTTTCAATTCATTTTCAATCTTCAGCCTTTCCAGATTGGCCAGGGCGGACAAACGCATGTCCAGGATGGCAACAGACTGACGCTCGGTCAATTTGAATTTTTTCATCAGATTAATCTTAGCCACTTCTTTATCCTTGGAAGCTTTAATCACCTTAATTACCGCGTCAATATTATTTAAAGCGATCATCAAGCCTTCTAAAATATGGGCGCGTTCGCGGGCCTTGTCCAAATCAAATTGCGTTCGGCGCTTAACCACTTCCAGGCGATGCTTAATATACTCTTCTAAAACCATTTTTAAGGTTAAAACCTTGGGTTGCAGGCCGTCAACTAAAGCCAGCATGTTAACATGAAAAGTCTCTTGCAGCTGAGTCATCTTGAACAAATTGTTTAAAATCTTTTTGGGGTAAGCGTCTTTTTTCAAATCAATGACCACGCGCACGCCTTCTTTATCCGATTCGTCGCGCAAGTCTTTGATGCCTTCCAATTTTTTGTCTTTGACCAGCTCGGCGATCTTTTCCACTAAAGCGGCTTTATTGATCTGATACGGTATCTCGGAAATAACTATTTGAAATTGGCCGTTTTTATTTTCCGCCACTTCAGCTACGCCGCGCATGACAATGCCGCCCTTGCCGGTAGCATAAGCCTGCAAAATGTCTTTTTGGTTAAAAATTACGCCGCCGGTGGGAAAATCCGGCCCTTTAACGAATTGCATTAAATCTTCAACCGTAGCGTCGGGATGATCTATCAGATGAGTGATGGCTCCCACCAATTCTTTTAAATTATGCGGCGGAATGTTGGTCGCCATGCCCACGGCGATGCCCATGGTGCCATTTAACAAAAGATTGGGCAATTTAGCCGGCATGACGAGCGGCTCCTGCTGGGAACCGTCAAAATTAGGTACGAAATTAACCGTGTTTTTTTCAATATCAAACATCAGCTCTTCGGCAATGGCGGATAATTTCGCTTCGGTATAGCGCATGGCCGCGGCGCTGTCGCCGTCCATAGAACCGAAGTTGCCTTGGCCGCGCACTAACGGGTAGCGCATGGAAAAATCCTGCGCCATCCTCACCATGGAATCGTAGACCGCGGAATCGCCGTGCGGGTGGTATTTGCCCAAAACTTCGCCGACCACGGTGGCCGATTTCCTGAACCGCGCGCCAGCCTTCAAGCCGATGCTCCACATGGCATATAAAATTCTCCGATGCACCGGCTTTAAGCCGTCGCGTACGTCCGGCAAAGCGCGAGAGACGATTACGCTCATGGCGTAATCCAGATATGATTGGCGGATTTCGCTCACCAGGGGTTGCGGTTCAACCGTGCCATAAAGAGTTTTTTCTCTTTTGGTAACCGTCAAATTGGGAATAGAACCCACGCCGTTCTTATTCGCAGATTCAACCGCTTCTTCGTCAACCTGATTTTTCCCCCTTGATAAAGGGGGATTAAGGGGGATTTTATCAGCCTTAACTACGGCTTCCATAATTTCCTGATCTTTCACAACCTTTTTAACAACCGGCTCAATCTTAGCGGCCTTTTTATTTCCAATTTTCTTTTTTTTCTTGATTATTTTTTTAGCCATTATATTGATTATTCCCGCGTCTCTGTTTACCGGCGGAGCCGCAGAAATGACTTAATCAATTCTTGATTCGTAATTCGTAATTTTTAATTGTTAATTGTCTCCGTCCCGCTGGCCATCCCGTCCAACAGCTTGCCTTTTAACAAATCCAACTGCTCGGGCGTTAAATCCGCCGCCCGAGATGAAGTAGCGCTCTGCGAATTCTGCTGTATGGCCTTAATCTCGGCAATGCCTTCTTTCACTTTCTGCATGGTTTTATCCAATTCGCTCCTCACCTGGTTTAAATCAAACCCGCTGTTGGTTCGGCTTGATCTGGTGCTTACTGAAAATTCATATTTTAGGACAAACATCCAGATAATAAAAAAGATGATCATGACACTGGTAACGCCGACTTTGGCAATGAGCTGATTTTTGGCTTGAGCCGCTTCGCGGTCAACCAGAGTTGGCTTGTTTGGCCTCCTTGGGGGCATAAAATGACATTTAAAAATCGCGCCGGAAAAGCGCCTAAAACTATTTAAATTATAGCAAAAAGGCCCAAAGAAGTAAACAGCTGAAAAGCAAAACTTTGCTTCTGTCTTTCCCTTTATATTATGGCTAATATTAAATAAAACTCCGCCTAAACGGAGTTTTATTTAAAAAAATATTTTTAATCAATTTAGACAGACATCTTGGCAAACGGTTCCATGGATAAAATTTCTTTTTCTTCAGCTTCGGAAATAACTTTACGCCTTTTTAGCACTGCTATTAATTTGCACACTTTATTGTCTTCTTTCCGCGTTAACACCACTAAATCGCCGCGCAGATCGGCCAATTTTTCATCTAAATAGTCCTTAGTCACCATGGTAGCTTCAATTTTTTCCATCCGACCTTCAAGCTTATTAAATCTCTGATCTACTTTATCAAACCGATCACCCATAATATCAAACTCTTTCTTCATCATGCCAGCCAAACTGTCAATTGTTATTTTGTCTGCCATATTATTATAACTACATTATAAGCTTAAGCCAAAGCTATGTCAAACTCCCTTATAGGCTTAGCACCACCAATTCCATATCTTCCTGCGGCAAATCTTTCTTTGAAATCTTTAACTTCTCTTCCTGCCTGGGCTTAATGCCGATTTCTTTAATAAATTTATCCACGCCGTCAATATCCGCTTTAAGCCCGGGCGTTTTGTAATGCATGGGTATGACAAGGCGCGGTTCAATCTGCGAGATTACTTCCACGGCCTTAGCCGCGTTAAGCGTATATTTGCCGCCCACCGGGATCAATAAAATGTCCGTGCCTTCCAATTTTTCCAGCTGTTTGGTATCTAAGACATGCCCCAAGTCGCCCAAATGAGTTATGGAAATATCTTCCATCTCAATCCGGTAAATAATATTTTTCCCCCGTTCCGCTCCGCTTTTATCATCGTGCCAGGCTTCCACGCCTTCAATAAAAACGCCCCTGGTCTCATACTCTCCAGCCGTATTGATAATCAGCGGGTTGCCGCGGATGGCGCCGGCATTATTGTGGTCATGATGATCATGGCTCACCGTCACGATGTCGGCTTCAAAATGCGGCATTTTCATGCCCGTATCGTCGTTATACGGATCGGTCACCAATAAACAGCCGTCCGGGCCGATTTTGTCCTGCAGTTTAAAGCAGGATTGTCCTAACCAAGTGATGTACATAGAATAAAATTTTTAATTTTCCTGCCTACCGGCAGGCAGGCAATTTTTAATTTTTAAACAATGACTTAATATTTCAATCACTAAACACAAATTGAAAATTAATTCATTGAAAATTGATTGCCCGCCCGCGCGCCTTGCTTGCGAGGCGGGCGGGAAAATTGAGAATTGAGAATTGAAAATTATTATTTCCCTTCGCCCTCTAGCACCGTCTTGGCCGCTTTCATGATATTGATGTCATTTTGCACCAAATGCTGCGCGTACTTTAAGTCGGCGGCGGCGATTTTTTTATCCAAATCGCTTAGGAAGGCTTTAGCCTTGGCGTTAGCGGCCTTGAATTCATCCAGCAAAGCCTGCGCCTGCTGGGCTTGATTATTTTGCTTGGGCATAATATTTATTTTTTATCCTTGTTTAAAAATTGTTCTATTTTTTCATCAGCCATTGCTTCAGCCTGGGCTTTGGGTAGCCCAGACACGCTAGTCGCATACCCCGCCACTGCTGTCTTCGCTTCTTGGAGAGTAAAAAACTTCTCTGCCGCTTGTTCGGCCAAGCGCCTTCCGGACAAACCAAAATGTGTATTGAGAGCCCCCTTCTTAGCACGATTCAGACCTCTCAAATTTTCTCCAAGCAGATCCAATAATTGTTCGGCCGATAATCTAACGCTTTCTCCAGTTTCCTGACCCGTTTCCGCCTCTGTAGCCTCGGGTTCGGCAGACGGCTGAGGGGGTGTCTCCGGTTCAGTCTTAGTGCGATCGGGGGCTGAAGTTTCTGACGGTGGAGCGGGCGGCGCCGTATTTTCAGTTCCCCTACCTTGCAGACCCTGATCAAAAGCATTAGCTAAGTCTACTATGGTACTTCTTGGATTTTCTGGAGCTGGAGATGGAGGAGGAGCTACTGGCGGTGTTTTTGCGGCAGCGACCTTCTCCTTAGACGGCCCACCCTCATGCTTACCTTTTTGCATTCTTCGAAGAGCTGCTTGTAAAAGTCGCGTCGCCAAACGTTCAGCGCTATCGGCAGAAAACTTCCCCTTGCCGGACTTATGCTCTGCTGAATTAGCAGCTAATAAAAATTTTATCAAAGCCTTCTCAACCTGGCTCTCGCTCATTTTAGTCATTATATTATATCCCTGATCAGCCGCTCGAAAATGTTCTTGCCAAATCTTGAGTCTTGCGTCAGCCACGCCATTAGGGTAAATATTTTTATACCACTCATTAACCGTTGTAGTCACTTCCTGTTGTTTTTCTCTTTTCCGTCCTAAAAATCTCTTGAAAATAACACCAAGCCATCCTCTCTCTGCCTCTTTATCTTTGTTTTCAATTTCCTGCCGCCCCGCTTCTGAATCCGCCCAATTGTCAACCGCGGCCATTTCTTCTGCCGACTGTTCCGGAGGAATATCACGAGAAGTATCTGCTACTGCATATCCCTCTTGATTTATTCTTCCTCTTTCTTTGATATCAGCTTCAACATAATCATTAGACGGCAACGGCTCTTCAGTGTCCACTGGCGCTTGATTCACCTGATTTTCTCTCTGGGATCTTAGTTTATTGTTTCGCGCTATCAACCAAAACCGATTCATAGATCCAATAATCTCGTCAAATTTACCACTTTTAGTATCCGCGTCTTTCTGTGTAATATATCTATGCTTCACTTGCTCTGCTAAATTTGCTTTTAGCTGACCTACAATTTGTTTCACTTCTTCCACCTTTTTGGCAACCGCTTCAGCCTTTCCAGCCCTGGCTTCAGACACGATCTGCTCTTTCAAAGACTTCATCTGTTCCATTAAACTGCTATATTTTTCTGAAAGCTGGTCCTGAGAGGAGGTAACTTCATGGGTCTTGTTCTGCGAACCGACCGATGGCCCTCCGACCGACTGAGCCGGTTGATCATCTTGATCAGGAAATTCTAGATTATAATCTTCCGACCGTGTAACAACCACCGGCCCGGCCGATTGAGTACCGGCCACTGGCTTTTGTTTAGCCGCTTGTTTCTCACTTAATTCAGCCGGAGTTTTGCCGATCTTATCAATTCTAGCCAAAGTTTTTTCTGCTTCACGCTTTCTAGCCTGAAGTTCAGCGATCCTTTTTTCTAAGTCTCTCTTACCTGCTTTTAAAGCATCGGAGTTGGCTTGCAGCTGAGCCATTTCTTGCGCCCACTCTGCTTTGCCTTCACCCAAACTTTCCATTAATTCTTTCTCGCCGCCAAAACTGCTTATCCTCTTTTTTCTAAAAAGAACTTCCTCGCTTTGCGTTGCTTCCTCATCCGTCACCCTTTCTAAAATACTGGATAAATCTCCTAATGGTTTTTCAATATCTTTTAATTGTGCTTCCAGGGGTTCGCGGATAACTTTTAATTCATTATCTAACGCAATTTGCTGGTCTTTGATTAAGCCCCGCCGCGTTTCAAGCTCTGACTGCGATTTGCCTTGCAGTTCAACTATTTCTCTATTAAGCTCCTCTAACTTAGCTTGCTCTTTTTTAACGCTTGGATCGTCAGCGCCTAATTTTTCTTGTTTTTTTTGTGCCTTAGCTAGCCGCGCCTGAGCTTCTTCTTGCAATCCCCTTATAACATTTTGTGCTAATTTTTCGTCTTTTTCAATTTTTTCTTTAGTTTGTCTTAGGGCCGCGCCATCCTTCGTTGTTAACTCATCCAACCGCCTATTTAGCACATCAGCCGCAATCTGAATCGCCTCTTTTTCCGCTCTTTTGCCTATATATGTTTTTTCCATTTTGCCGTCAACTAGTTCATATTTCTTCCAGTAAGGTTGGTTGGGCGCTAATTCAACTTGGCCGCTTTCACTTGCTTCTTTTTTTTCTGCGCCGTTGACTGAATGCTTGATTCCGCGCCTTTTGTCTTCATCCAGCGCTTGTTGCGCTCCAAAATTTAATTTTCGAGAATCAACCAACAAACCATTTTTATCCCGCAAGGCATAGTCACTGCCGCCCGCGCCAATAATTGTCAATAATGCGTGCCTGATCTTTAAGCCTCGGCCAGCTCGTTGAAAATATGGGGCTTCATCCTTGCCCAACTTGCCTTTGCCCACCTCTTGATAGAGAATTTCTTCCAATGCTTGCCTATCGCCAGCAAATATTTGATCTTTCGCTAGCCGGCCTAAACCATCGGCGAATTCTTGGCTGTCTTTTATGCTTTGGCTTATCTGTTCAACCATAGTTTGCACTTCCGGCGAAGTCTCTGGCTCGATTTCTAACTCATCATCGCCTAATTGTTCAGGAGTATGTTGTTGAGTTTGTTCTATTGGCATATATTTTCGGCATGCAAATTACTTACGAATCCACAAATATTCGTAAATTCGTAACAAATTCGTAATTCGTATCCCTTAATAATTATCTCGCAAAATATTTCCCCTCGTCATCGTCCTCGTCGGGCAAGCTCACAGTCTTAGTTCTCTCTGCCGGCAAATCATCAGATTCACTTATTGCTGTTTCACCTACTGGCTCTTGATCTTCGGCTCGCCCTGAGCTTGCCGAAGGGTCTTCATTCTCTTCCTCATCCTCTTCATCTCCGGCTTCGGGCTCGTCGGCTAAATCAGGCTCATCTTCGTCCGCGGATTCTGGCAAAAATTCATCCGGCGCCTTGGCTTCTTCGCGCTGATGAAGCGGCGCGCCGCTCACGCCCTGATTAATCATGCTATCATATTGTTCGCGCGTAATCAAGACTTCGCGCGGCTTGGAGCCCGAACCCGGGCCGATCACGCCGGCCTCTTCCAAAAGATCTAAGAGCCGGGCCGCGCGCGCGTAGCCGACGCTTAAGCGCCTCTGCAAATATGAAGCCGAAGCCTTGCCCGAATTGATGATTAGTTCTTTGGCCTCTTCCAAAAGTTCGTCTTCTTCATCCGAGCCGGAACCGTCTAATCCCACGCCGGCGATGCCATGGACTTTCTGCCGTTCCGTAATGCCTTCAATGTATTGCGGCTCGCCGCCATGATCTTTAATATAATTAACCACGCGCTTGATTTCATTTTCGCTTACGAAAGCGCCTTGCAACCTCTTGGGCTTGGAAATATCCGCGGTGCTAAAAAGCATGTCGCCGCGGCCCAATAATTTTTCCGCGCCTAGAGAATCTAAAATCGTGCGCGAGTCAATGCCCGAGGCCACGGAAAAAGCGATGCGCGCCGGCATGTTGGCTTTAATCAGACCGGTAATAACGTCTACGCTCGGCCGCTGGGTCGCTAAAATCAAATGGATGCCGACCGCCCGGGCCATCTGCGCCAAGCGGATAACGCTGGCCTCCACGTCCCGCCTGGCCGCCACCATGAAATCAGCCAGCTCGTCAATAATAAAAACAACCGACGGCATTTTATCCCGGCCGCTTTCATTATAACTTACAATATTCTTTTTATGGCCGGCTTGGGCGAAAATTTCATAGCGCCGGTCCATTTCGTTCAAGCACCATTTTAAGGCGTTGATGGTTTTGCCCACCTCGGTGATCACCGGCGTGAGCAGATGAGGGATGCCATTATAGGCCGGCAATTCCACCCGCTTGGGGTCAACCATGATAAAACGCAAATCATCCGGACTGTTTTGATAAAGCAAACTGATAATAATCGCGTTCAGGCAGACTGATTTTCCGGAATTGGTCGCGCCGGCTACGAGCAGATGGGGCATTTTCGCCAAGTCATCCAGCCAAACTTTTCCGGCCACGTCTTTGCCTAAAGCCACCATGGTATTGGTTTTCCTGTTTTTATACATTTCTCCGGATAAAACTTCTCTTAAACCGACGATCGCCTTGGTCTGGTTGGGCACTTCCACGCCCACTAATGATCGGCCGGGAATCGGCGCTTCAATTCTGATGGGATGGGCGGCGAGCGATAGCGCCAGGTCATTGGACAGGGTGGTAATGCGAGTTAATTTTATGCCCTCGGCCGGCTTTAAAGTATATTGCGTGACAGTCGGGCCGACGTTGATTTCTCCCATCTCCACCGGGATGCCGAAATTTTCCAAAGTCCGCTGGATGATCTGCATGTTATTCTTGATGTCCCCGGAAGTGGGCCGGCCGATTTTGGGATTTAAAAGATCTAGGGGCAGATCAATTTTTATGAAACTCGGCTGCCAGCCCGCTTCGCCGGCGGAACGAGGCGAGCCGCTATCTTTGACTTTGGTTTCTTCAGTCTCTCCCTCCTCGCTGTCGTCAGCCCCGGCTTTTATTTTGTGTTTATGAAATCCGGTTTCACCGGCTTTGGCTGACGCGCCCTCCCCTTCCTCTTCGGCCAACTCCGGTTCGTCGAATTCTCCATCTTCCGGCTCGTCCGCCAGAGCTTCTTCCGCCTGGCCGCCGCCGAAAATTTTATTAAAAATGAAATTGATCGGATAAAGCAGCTTGGCGAACCAGCTTTCCCGGCCGATAATGGATTCTAAGGTGGCGTTAAACATGAGCATTAAAGCAATCAAGATTAAGCAGACAATGACAATTAAGCTGGCCCAAAAACCCATGATTTTATAAAAAACCGATAAGATGCCATAACCGATATAGCCGCCGCCCGCGCCTTGGCTCACCGCCGCCTGCCAGTTGGCTGCGCCCACAAAAGTATGGAGAAGCGCGCCAAAAAAAAGCACAAAAATAAACACACCCAGAAAGTTAGCGCCCCGCACCCAATTTTTATCCCGGTTATACATCAAGAAACCGATGGCGAACAAAAACAGAGGAAAGAGCCATTTGTCCCAGCCGAATAAAAAAATAATGGTCTTTTCCAAATAACTGCCCAAGCCTTCAGCCAAGCCAAAAAGCGATAATAAGCTGATGGCGCCAAAAGCTAAAATCAAGATAATAAAAATACCCCGCTTCATTTCCGGGTCTAAATCAACTTTGGGCAGCCTTACATAATCCAGCGAATTGGCTTTCCTTCTACGCCTAACCATAATATATAATATAATACGAATTACGAATTTATTACGAATTTACGAATGAATGTAATGAAAAACATAATAAAGGCAAATAACGCGGATATCAGTATTCGTAAATTCGCCTGCCTGTCCGGTAGTCAGGTATAAGATTCGTAATTCGTATTGTTATTATACCATATTTTTCCATTTATTCCAGCCTGTTATCAATAAAAAACCCGTTGCTACCTGCAACGGGCTGTGAAGACTCAAAAAAAGCTGCCTAATCGCCGTCCAGCTCCAATTCCGCCGCTTCCCTAACGGCTCGCAGCGCGTCGCCGGCTGTGCTCCAACCCCGCGCCGCCTCATCAGAAATGGGCACGCCCTGGTTAGCGGCCAGCTCCCTTGCCAGTCTGGTGCGCTGGTTCGGTGTTAAGGCGGCCAAGCTGGTGTTAGGGTCAACACCTTCTTTGTCCATGATTGAAGCAACCACTCCCATGACCTGGTGTTGCTCCGTGCGCCGAACTATTCCATCCAATGCTTCACTCATTTCATCCTCCGTTTGGTTGTTGGGTTTGCGGTTTTGGGCCGGCGCAAGTGCGCAAATACTGCAAAACGTCGCCGACCGTCTGAAAGTTTGCGTCCGATGGTTTAATTGTTACGTTCAGCTCCCTTTCCAGCCACTCGCGAAGACAGAGCATTTCAAGGAGGTATTCAACTCCCAAATCCCGGCTAAAATTAGTGTTAGCCGTGATGTTGTATGGACTTCTGCAAAAAAATGAGGCGATCGTCGCGATCGCGCGCTCTTCAATCGTTGCTTCTGTTTGCATCTTGCTATCCTCCGGTTAGTCGCTGTTTTGTCGAACCCACGCCCCTTGCCCAACGCGCTGGTTTAAATAATCGAGCACGTCGCCAACCGTCTGAAAGTTTGCGTCCGATGGGTTGATTCTTACGTTCAGCACCTCTCCCAGGCGCTGGTAAAGAAAGGTCATAATATAGTACTTTTCGACCCCCAAATCCCGATGAAAATGAGTTTCGGCCTTGATGTTGGCCGGATGTTTGCCGAAGTGTTCGGCGATCTCTTGGATCGCGCGTTGTTCAATCGTTGGTTCTGTTTGCATCTTGCTCTCCTAATGTTTAATTGTTTGTCGTTACTTGGTTGGCTGACCAGAATGCCACAACATTTGTTGGCTTATTTCTTTTGGCGTCAGACTTTTGGACCCTTCCTGCGGAGTTAAATTTAACCGCCGCAGAATTTCCCTAATGTCAGCCTCGGTCGCGCCAAATTGTTCACTTAAGGACAAATCGGGATTAATTGAATTCTGGTCAACGCCCAGCACCGAACTAATAATTGCATTGAGGTCGCGGCTCGTTGACGCTTGCACCGTACTGTCGCTCTTCATGGCTTTCCTCCTATTTGTTAAATTGTGTTTATTTGCAATGATCAATCCATGTCTGAGATTGTAAATTAAAATCTTAAAGTTCTACTCCTGATTAAACTAAGAATAGCGAAAATAATACCTTCTGTCAAACTAAAGCTCTGGGTGATAAAAATACTAATTTCTAATTCCTAATAAAATCCCAAACCCCAAATCCCAACAAAGCCCTAAATTTCAAACCCTAATTATTGGGCACTGGGATTTGGGGTTTGATTAGGTTAATTAGAAATTAGGTTAATTAGAAATTTATTTCCCTGTTTCTCTTGCTCTCTTTTTTACCTTCCATAACAGCCCAACCAAAACCATAATCACTCCGCCGCTGATGATGAGTAAATATTTGAATAGTTCCACTTTTTTGTTGCGTTCAGCCAGCGCCCAATCGTCGCCGGCCGCGCTTGCGCCCAAGACTTGCGGCTCGGGTCCGCTAGCCGACTCCAAATCAAGGTCGTCCGGCGAACGCGGCAGCAATCTTAAGCCGGTTGATGTCTTGGTTAAAATGCCGGTAACGGACGCGGTCTGGCCCAAAGTAGCGCCGGCAGTGCTCAAGCCGGCCGTCTTCTTGAAATAAATTAATAACTCCCCCGAACCGTCGTCCAGATAAAGGCTGACGCTTTTCTTTTCCGTGATTTCGCCGGTTAGGCTAATCAGCTGGCCGACGTTTTCTTCGCTAAGCTGGTCGCAGGCCAGGGCCAAAGCTGTCGGCGCCGGCCCATGGCTGATCACCGCCATATCTTCTTGGCTTTTGGTTTTAATCCGCGCCTCGCCCTGCGCTTGAGAAATTTCTCCGCTTACTATCAGGCTGTCGCCAACTTTTAATTCGGGAAAGTCTTTCTTATAGTTATAAATCTGCACGCCGGCCGCGACCGCCGCATCAGACGATGAGGCAACGGCCGCGGAGGAACCGGCCGACCCGCTCACGATGTAAAAAAATTGCGCGCCCAAAATTCCCGGCAAAACCGCCACCACGCCTTGCGCTTTTACCAAGTCGCCGCTGGCCAATTCCCCGACTTTATCCAAATCAACCTCCATATAATCTTCCGCCTTTTCCTCTATGCCTGATTCCTGATTGATCGCTCCGCTTCTGCTCCCGGCCACGCTGATCTCGTTTTCCCGGCCCGGGGTTAACTTGGTAGTCCAAAACCACTTATCGTTCTGGCCGCGCGCGTACGCTTCGCCCTGCGCCGCCGCCATATACTGCACCTGATCCGCCGGCTCGCCCGCGCCATCATATAAACTAACGGTGTCGGCGCTATTTTTTAGCGCCAGCTTGCTTACCGAATTGCTTAAAAGATAAAGACCGCCCGCCTCCAGCCACAGATCATTTTTAAATTTATATTTGCCATTCTCGTTTTCTACGCGCCAATTTAGTAAATTAATTCTCTGCCCGGTTGGATTTTTCAACTCCAGCCATTCTTGGCCCGTGTCCGCGCCGGCCGGGTTAGGCAGAAGTTCATTGAAAATTACCTGCTCTGCCGCTAGGGCCGGAGAGAGTATGATCTTTTCTCCCAGCGCTAGAGGCGTAGCGCTTGCCGCCACCACCAGGCTTTTTTCCTTGGTCGCGGTCTCTTGATCATTGCTCACGGTAAGCTGCACTTGATACGCGCCGGCCTGGAAGAAAGTATGCTCCGGATTGGCCAGAGTATTCTTAAAGCCGTCGCCAAAGTCCCAGCTGTATTTTAAAATTCCACTGCCGCTATCAAGCGTGTCCGAACTGTCAAAAACCACCGGCTGGCCGGCAAAAACATGGTCCGGAAAACCAAAATCAGCCTCTAGCGGTTGGCTGGCCGCTGTAATGATATTGGCCGCTCCGGGCGTAGGCGTTTTGCTCCATACCCAATCTGCATTGGCATTATTCGCGGCATTCGCGTCATAATTTGCTATCTTCGCATTATCATAGCTCCAACCCTCCTTAACATCTTGATACGACACCGCGCGCAGCGGCTGATCGGCTAAAGGCTGAAACAGCCTGGCTTCCCCCTGATCATTATGCAATACCAGCTTGGTGGCTGGCCGGAAAAAGGCTAAATATTCGCCGGCTTGAATGATCGTGCTAGTGGCGAATTTTTCAAAATTAATTTTCTTGCCATCCTCATTGCTTAAACTCCAGCCGGTTAAATTAACGGCGCGCGAATCAGCATTAAAAATTTCTATGAATTCCCCTTGAGCATCATTGCCGCTCGGATTGGGCAAAATTTCCCATAGATAAATTCGGTCGGAAAAATCAAAACTGGCCTTGGCCGCCGCGCTTCCCTCCTCCTGGGTTTGGATCAGATTGCTTGAACCTTTAGTGGTTCGATCGGTGACGGCAAAGTCATCGGCATTATTAAAAGTGTTGTAACCGTCAGACAGCCTGGCTAAACTGTCCGGGTCATGAGCCACCGGCGCATTGTCGTTTAAGTTGCCATCGTCCCAATCGCCATAAGCCAGCCGGTCAATTAACCGGCTATCGGAAGTATAGAGCATAACCAAGTCGCCGCTATTATTCAAATTGCCTTTGGGCTGTTCAATGATTTGATAGCGCCCAGAACCGCCGGCTTTAATGATGCCGGACAATTTTGTCTTGGCCTTTGAGCCGTCTTCCAGCCACCAGCCAGTTAAATCAATCTCGCGATCGGCATTATTATACAGCTCAATCCACTCCACTTCATCATCCGCCGGGTCGGATACCAACTCGTTAATCACTACCTCGCCAGAGCTAACCCCCCTTGACAAAGGGGGGTCAGGGGGGATTGCTGCATTTTCACCCGTGCCGCCGGCCGCAGTTTCTGTTTGGCAGCTGCTGTCGCAGCCGTCGCCATTGTTTACATTGCCGTCATCGCAGGCCTCTCCGGTTTCCAGAACGCCATTGCCGCAAACCGGCGCGCTCACCGTCTGGCCGACGGTAATCAAATCTTTGATTTTATCAAAAGTCGCCTGCTTGATTCCGGAAACGTTCATGATCTCGGCGATTGCCAAAAAAGGGCCGTGGCTCGCGCGGTAATTAATAATCTCCTGCGCCTTGGCCGGCCCAATCTCCGGCAGGGTATCTAGCTCTTCCAGTGTTGCCGTATTGATATTTATTTTTTCCACGGCCTTAACTTCCGGACAACAAAAAAATCCCGCAGCTACAACCGTCAGGATTAAAATAAACATGCGCCCTCCATATTTTCGCATATTTTTGATTTATGAATTAATTAGTAATTGGTAATTGGTAATTGGTAATTCGTAATTCGTAATTTTTAATTGTTAATTCATTTTATCACTGTGCCGATAAACTTCTTATTCTCCAAATAATTTTGCAAATTCTTGATATTTTTACCATTCATAATCACCACTTCCAACTTAAGCTCCTGGGACTTTTTAGCCGCCACCGGATCAAACGGCGCGTTAAGCGCGGGCGACCACTTATTGCCGACCAGCTTCCTGAATTCCGGCCAGTTCATTTTGGTTTTTATTTTGGCGTCGCGATGCTTATTCGGATCTTTATCATAAACATAATCAATATTGGAGAGGTTGATGATGGTTTTTGCGCCATATTCCTCGGCCAGCCTGGCCGCCACATAATCGGTCGACCAGCCCGGCTTCCAGCCGGCTGCCACCATGATCTGCTTGTCGCTAAACAGCCGGAAAGTCGGATTAGTAATAATCTCCGGATTGGCCTGATCGCGAAAAATCGTGCGCAACAGGTGGGCATTCAATCTGGTGGCATGGATGCCTAGCCAGTCTAAATCATCACTTGCAATTTTCACCACCCGTTCGGCCGCGGCCACATAATTCCTGGCGGTTTTACCGCCGCCGGCAATCAAAAAAAACTTATGCCCCTGCTTGATTTTTTTTAAAATCAAAGCGCGGAACTCTTGCAAAAAATGCCAATCCACGCCCTCTTGAGGCGCAATCAGCGAACCGCCGATGGAGATAATGTAGGTGGTATTTTTCATACTATTTACACTTTATCATTTTACGGCTTTTTTGTAAAAAAAAGACGTTTGCTCACCCCTAACTGAAAGTTAGAGCAAACGTCCTTGGTTTCGGTCGACAATATGCCGACCGGATGTGATCAGGAAACTGATTCCGCGCGCCCGGGCATTGCCTGGCTTAATGGCTCTGGCCGCCGGACAGCATAAACTTTTCCTCCATCAATTGTTCTTGTCATCATGAACCGCCCCCTTCCCTTAAGACGTCTTCCAGGCAAAAAATATGCCCCCTGCCTTGATCGGCTTGAACTTCTCTCCAAAGAAAGGCCGCCGCGTTCAAGGCGTTTCTGGCGCTGATCTGCGGCGCCACTACGGCCGGCCTGTTGGACGAGTTGACGATTTGCTCAAACGCCACTTGGTCAGCTTCCGGGATCTCACTGCCCATGACGAAAGCCAGACCGTTGGCGGCGTAGAGCGAAGCGTGGTGGCGCGCCGTGCCTGGCCCGCAAAAATCCAGGCAAATGGCACTTTCAGCCAGCCTGAAAAATTTGGCAAGGCGAACTGCTCTCATTAGCTGGCTTGGTTTATATAAAACGATCCGTTGATCGTCAATTTGTAAACTTCTGAACACAGTTGACGGTCTAGTCCAGGACAATGGCACTAGCTGAAAATGCGGATCGTGGAGTGCTAGCTCAACCGCGTCAATCGCCGCGGCCTCAAACAAACCGTTGACCACCAATTTGATTGGCGGCAGTTTATGTTGCTTTTTCATTGTTAATCTCCCGCTGTTGTTTGTTTAAAGGACATTCTGGGTTAACTCCCAGCCTCCTTGGTTTTCTAAGCCTAAATTACTCCAAAATTAGAAAAAAAGCAAGGCTGATTTATTCGCTTGAATCAGCCTTAAAAAAAGAGCGGCCCGGATCTGCGAAGATCTGGCCGCTTGAAATCTGCTGGTAGCGAACTATACTTAACTGGCTAAGACCCAGTTGCTTGCCTCCGCGCCAGGCGGGCAATTTCTTGCTCCAGGCGTTTGACTTCAGACCTCGGCTTCAATAGCTCAATAACCCGAAAGGGTCCGCCAATTTCCAAAGTCCCGAACAGCACGACGCCGTTATTGAAAACAACCGGATAAAAAGGCAGAACCCCGCCTCCGGCCCGCTTGATCACGGCCGCTGCTTGCGCCAGCTCGGAAAAACTTGCCCGGTCGCAATAGTCTCCGACCAGCAATACCTTGCCACCGGACTGAAGCATTCTTCTGCCTTTAAGCTCAAAATGGCCGTTAACCATTTCCAGGCGCACGAATTGCGCGCCAAGAATCAGCGCTACTGCTTCAGCCAGTTTGACTCCGTGGTCAAAGCCGGCTACATAATCTGGCTGGAACATGCCCGCTTCTTCCAAGCGCCGCACCAGTTGTTGCGCCACAACGCGCCGCATGTTTGGCAACCCGAGCAAGACTTGCGCGATGAGCAAGCCGCTACTATCCTCTTCCCTCGCCGGCAAAACTGATGAACCGAATTTTCGGCCCAAAACCCCCTGTTCGGCCAACATCTTCGCCAGAATCCTGGCAAAGTGCATGATCTCCTTAAGCTTTAAAAGCCTAGGCACCTGCTCGTGCTTTAAAGCGAAAAGCCCTCTACGCCTGATTGTTAAAAAGTTCGTAAGCACCTCCATTTCTAAGGGTGGTTGTTTAATCCCTTTTGATATGCCTAAATTACTCCGAAACCAGAAAAAAAGCAAGGCGGAAAAAGTTATATAATCCCCGCATGCTCACGAAGGGCAATCATTACAAGTTGGAACAAGCTAAATTGATTTTTTAAGATAGGTTAGCGGCGAATCAAAGATTTCTGGCGAGGAGAATCTGAAGCAAAATTCACTCACATATTCACCCTTGACATTAAATAACAAGTATGGTATTATATTTTTCAATGGCTGTAACACAACAAATAAAAAACAAAAAAATGAAAACTAAGTTTGGTTTTCGCCGCGCCCGACAAAGTAAAGATGGTTGGGCGCAACAAGGATTTGGGACACTTCATCCCGATCCTCTCTTCCAGGGATGGTTCGAGCCTCAAGCTCGGAAACCGCTTTTTCCTCTCGAACTCGCCAATTTTTGGCGAGGATTACCGGCAGCGGTTCGGTTCACCGCCATTGCCTTAATGGGAATCAATCTGGTTCTCTTCGTTCTCTGGGCATGCTACGCCTGCTAACCAGAACGACGGAGAGACATCGGCGCTGGGGATCACCAATCTTCCAGCGCCTCTTTTTTTATTTATTTTCCCACGGCCCAGCCGAAGACTTTCTGCACGGCATTTTCCAAAATGTCCACCAAAGAAATATTGCCGGCACCGGTATAAAAGACAAACTGCTCGGAATATACCACGGCTTGACTGGTGTCCGTGGCGCGAATTGAATATTTATAGACCGAGTCGGGATTAAGTTCGGGTAAAACCACCGTATGGCCAAAACCAAAATAATCGTCTTTTACTGTTTTTTTATCTTTCTCCCCGCTTTGCAAATATTCCACTTCAACATAAGCGCGCTTATTCGTCCGGCAGCTGATTACCGCCCTGATTTCGTTGCCCTCGCCTTGCTTGACGGTATAGAGCTCGCTGGCCACGTCGCTTAGCTCCAGGATGTTGTTTTCCTCAAAATCAAAAACATTAGTTCCTGATCCCTCAAGGCTGATCTGCATCAAATCAAAATTTTCGCTTGAAGCAACGGCTTGAGCCCTTTGAATTATGGCGGGAGCCGCAGTCTCCGGGCCAAGGTCCTTACTGGTTTCAATGGTTTTAGCCTGCTGATTTACGTCCACCGCCGCTCCATAATCGTCCGCTTTCGGAGACAAAAAAAACTTAAACAGAAAATACAAAGCCAGCGCAACAAGCAGGATAATAATCGTCCAGATTATAATCCGTTTTCCGCTGATTTTTTTTACCGCCGGCGCGGCCGCCTTGGATTGAACTTCGCTGTTAGGAGGCGCGGTTTGATTGTTGGCCGGCTTGGTCGCCTGATTGCCTGATGGCGCCGGTTGACTATCATCTAAAGGCATAGTAATTTAAACAATTTTTAATTTTTAATTTTATAATTTTTAAATAATATCTTAATTTTTAATAACTAAATATCATGCAGCCCTTTAAACTTATACCCTGCGCATTTTATTAAAAATTATAAAATTAAAAATTAAAAATTTTCTTTACTTGTATCTTAACGCTTCCAGCGGATCAGTATTGCTGGCTTTTCTGGCCGGAATCAAACCGGTAAAAAATCCCAACAGCGTGGCCACCGCCAAAATAAAAACCAGAAACCAAATCGGAAAGTAGAAAAGCGAGACGGCATATCCGCCCATACTCCGAGCGAGCAGATTAAAGATCGTGTTAAAAATAACGCCGCCGGCATAGCCGAGCGCCAGACCGATAATTCCGCCCAGAAAACCCATGATGGTTGATTCAAAAACAAACATCCAAAGAATATCATAGTCTGACGCGCCGATTGATTTCATGATGCCGATTTCTTGAGTTCTTTCCAAGAGCGTCACCACCATGGTGTTGAACATGCCAATAGCGCTTACGATTAAGGCGATCGTGCCGAAAAAGCCGAGAATAATCCTGATGATTCTAAAAGTTTTTTCCACCTGATCAATCACGTCGGTTAAGGCGGAAACAATGAAGCCGCTGTTAGTTAGACTATTTCTTACCCCCGCCATCTGCCTGCTGGACGAGCTTTTGACCTTGAGCTTGCTATACTCCGAAACCGGGAAAAAACTATCCAAAGATTTTTTATTGACATAAACGATCATATCCTTTTTATCAACCACGCCGCTCACTTTATAATCCAGCTCGCTCGGCGCCGCAACGTTTCCGCCCGCGGTTAAAGAAACCTTAAAATTCTCGCCCAGCATTTCAGCCGAAGTTTTTTCAAAAACTTTTAAAAGCGCGCCGGAAATAACCGCGCCGCCGGCGTCACCGCTGATCTTCTTGCCCGCCTGCACGGGCAAGCCTTCCAAATCTAAAAATTTTTCATCAACCGCCATGATTTTGACTTCGGCCACCAAGCCGCCGAACTTCATCTGGCCGGCAGTTGCAAAAACCGGGCTGATCACATCCACACCCGAAATTTTGTTGATTGCCGCGACGTCCGTTTGGCTGATAGCCGAGGCCGATCCTCCGGGATAAGCGTCTACGGTAAGCAAAGAATCAGCCGTGGTAATGGTTTCTAAAAGCGTCCTTTGGACGCCGAACCCCAAAGCCACCAAAAACAAAATCGCGGCAATGCCCACACCCATGCCTAAAATAGTCAAAAGCGTTCTGGAGGTCCGAGCCTTGAACATTCTGGTGGAAAATTTTAATAAATTCCAAAAGCCCATAGCAGAAAAATTTTAAATTTTATAATGTTTAATAAAACGCGAACCGCGAGAGTTGAATTATCTTTGGTTAATGAAAAATAAAATATTATGTAAAAATTATAAAATTAAAAATTTTTACCCATCATGTCCATAAGACTCTGCCCTGAAATATTCCGATCAGGCTTCTAGTACCGCAATAACAGCAGCAATTCTATTTCTTTAGCGATCTTTTCCGCCACTCTCTTGTCAAAGCCCAGACCATGCTCCTTAACCGGCTTATCAAGCAATTTTCTAAACTCGTCTCTGCCGATATAATTGCCCAATCTGTCCAAAATTATCCCAGACAATTTGCCTAAAGTCGCCTGATCAAATTTTAATTCCAGCCGGGAATTAACGTAATCGGCCAAATCGCGAGCGCTGGCGTTTTTATCGGAAAAATTTATCTTTCCGGACTGATAAACCAGCTGTTTCACGTTGTCGGAAAACCTCTTGGCCAAGCGCTTATCCCAGCCGGCTCCGCCTTCTTCTATCGGCAGGTCCAATTCTTTGAAAAAGTCATGAAAATTATCCTTAAAATACAAAAAATTCTCTAACTTTTTCATGGCCTTTTCAATCTGGTCATTGGTCATGGTAAAAAACAAGTGAGAAAAAAGCTGCTGCGCCTTAAAAGGCACGAGCAAATTGCCGACCCGATCAGAGGTCATGCCTTTGAAAGACTGCATCAACAGCCTAAGATTGGTCGGGATATACTCTCTGGTTAAATACGCTCCCTGGGTCATATCTTCTCTTACTCTGCCCTCTCGGAAAATATAGCTGTCCACGTCCGGATCTCTTTTTCCTTTTAATTCTATCCTTACTATCTTGCCGTCAACCATGTGGACGATCTTGTCTCCGCTCTGCAGATGGCTCGGATCGTGGGTCACCAAAATTATGGTCTTTTTTTCCACTTCGTTAAGCTCCCGAAACATCGTCATTACCACGTGCGCCGATTTGGAATCAAGATTGCCGACCGGCTCGTCGGCTAAAATAATATCCGGATTGTTAATCAACGATCTGGCCACGGCAACGCGCTGCTTTTGGCCGCCGGAAAGCTCCGAAGGGAATTTATAGGCTTGATTGGAAATATGATAGCGATCCAGGAGTTTCATGGCCTCCTCTCTAATCTCTCTGACTATTTTTCCGGCAAAAGTCTTGGGCAAGCAAACGTTTTCCAGAACGTTCAAAGTGCCGATTAAATAAAATGACTGAAAAATCATGCCGATGGTTTGACGGTGGAATTGAGCAATTTCCTTTTTGCCATAATTATTGATGTCTTGCTGGTCGACCACTACCGTGCCATGGGTCGGTTGCTGCAGGCCGGCGATTGAATACAACAAAGTTGACTTGCCGCAACCCGAAGGCCCGTAAATTATCACGTATTCCTGGGGAAAAATTTCCAAATTAATACCCTCCAGCGACCTTACCTCATTGGTCTTGCCTTGGTTGTATATCACATCCAGGCCTTTAATGACGACATTGGGTTTAACCTGAACTTCCGGCGAGGTTTTAGCCTGGACCGCGGCAGCGGTTCCTTCAGCCGCCGATCCGGGAAGCGCCTTTTGAGTATCAGTTTCCATTTTGATGATTTATTTTAAAAAATTAGAGACTAAAAACCGAGCTTTAGCAAGCCTGATCTCATAAAAATTATACAACTTTTAGGCCTTGCTGTAAACTTTAGCCAGACCCAAAATCAGCCAAAAGAACAAGACGCCGAAATGCAAGCTCCATAGCCAATGATCAAAGCACATGATTACTATGATCACTGCTAAATTGGCCAGGTTGATCAGCGCGCTGGTTCCATCGCCAGACTTCCCAACTCCCAAAAATAATTTGGACATTGGATATTGAGCATTGGGCATTTTCTCAGAAATTAGAAATTTAAAATTAAAAATTATCAGATATACTAAAATTCCTAAAAAAACCGCCAAGCCTAACACACCTGTCTCCGCTAAAACCAACAGCCAAACATTATGTATCGGCTGATAATAATAGCTCTGTTCATTTTGTTTAAGCTCATGACGCAGCGCCAGAGTGTAATTACCCATGCCGACTCCGCCGAGCCAATGCTCTTTGATGATCGGCCAGGAATTTTTTAGGGAAGCCATTCTTTCACTGGCCGATTTATTTTCCAGGCGGCCGTTGGCGTAAAGCCGCGTCATCACCAGATTGGGATAAGCGAGAAATAACATAAACCACATGGCCGCGATGACCAAAATAACATGCAAAAGCGGCTTCTGCGCCGC
>JAQTVB010000002.1 GCA_028707005.1 Patescibacteria group bacterium | reverse complement strand
CGGCCACTCATCAAGCCGTTTTCATTATACAACACTTTGTCTTTTTTTGTGGTTGACGGAACGGTAAAACCTTTGCAAGTCTCACCAGTAGAACTGGTGGATTACCTTTTGGGAAAAACTATTTAATTTTTTAATGAGCCCTTTTGAAATTCTATATAAAAAAGACCCGTGCCAAATTGTTCCGAAGAACTTTCTGACACGGGGTTGTGGGCGAAAATGATCTTTAGCGATCGACGGCCACGAGTTCGGCCGGAGCGATTGAAAGCTCCTCGCAGCTGTTGTTGTTCTCCAGCACAACGAACTGTTTTCCCGCCCAAGTAACGATTTCCCCCTGTTTCGCATCAGGGCTGATTTCGCTGGGCAGTTTGGGGCCATTGAGACCCGCGACATTCCGGCCAAACTTGTCGAATGTCTGCACCGGGATGCCCTCTGGTACAGCATCGTATGAGACGATATGGTCGTCCCCACTGTCGCTGCCATCCCTGCAGCCTTTTTCCAGCCCCGCCGCCCGCATGAGCGAAAGCGGGTAAGGCCCCGCCTGTTTTTTCTTCGTGAAGTATTCGGGGAACCGCCTCACGAACTTCCGACCAATGGTGGAGTTCACATCCAGCATTGCCAATGCCCACATCACGTGGGTGTCTGCGATTTTGCAGATTGCTTTCCAGTTTTTGTTCATGTTATGTGCCTTTTTATTGTATTTTGTCTAATTTAAACCGAACTTATTATTTAAGCACATCTTGCTAAAAAAGTCAAGCCCAGCACCCCAAAAAATTTCAAAAGGGCTCTAATAATAAAGTAAATTATTTATTTGGCAAAACTCGCTCCTTTCAGTCGCGCCACGCTGCGCTCTCCTCCCTTCGGTCGTCGGGTCGTTTAACAAAGAATATACGGCTCGGGGCTCAGCCCGCCCCTCGCCGAAATTTTATTTCGCTACGCTCAATAAATCTTCGTATATTCGGATACGTTATGCGCCATAATAAAAAGCCTCTTTTATTTTTTAAATAATAATTTTGGCAATTTATTTGGTGAGGTCGAAATAACTTATTACATTAATACATTAATAACCATCACTATTATGGAAAAATACCATCAGAGGTAATAAAAGAGAAACCTTTAGAGGTAAGATTGGAGGGACGTTTAGAAAACTTAAAAAACACAACTCTCGATCTGACAAGACAAATGCGCCAAGAGGGGTGCCCAGAAAAAGCAATCGCCGCTTTTTTAAGCATTCATGAATATATAAATAATTTTGTAAAGGAGCCACGAGCAGCTCAAAACCATCTGGTTGCTCCTCAAAATCGTGAGAATTATGCTCGCTTTCTTACTGTTATGAGTGAAATAATAAAATCGTTGACGGATTTTGCAAAGTTCGGTAATACTGACAAAGTACAAAGATTCCACGATAAGCTTGCTGGCAATACTGATGTTGATGAAGACGCGATCGCCGGTCAAATTACGAAAGAGTTCAGAAAAATATTAGAAGAAACAACAGGGGAAACGCCAGGAAATCAAGGAGAATACTCAGTGGAGCGCATAAACAGAAGAAAAATTGTATAATAAATTGCCAAAATCATTTTAATGAATTGGCTTTTTATTACGGCGCATAACAACGAGTATCCGACTGCGCAGATAAGGCTGAATTTATAGTTTTTTTGCTTTATTGTTTTTTAATTTTTGATTTGCGAGCAACTAAAAACCACCTCAAAGTGAGATGGCTTTTAGCGCGGCGGAGAGCAGAGGAGTCGAACCTCATTCGCAAAAGCGAACCAACGGAGTATCAATCCATGGCGCCTCCGAGGCGCTTTACTCTCCGATCCGCCGCAAATTAATAATAGCATGAAAAAAGCCAAACAAAAACACCCTCTTCGCGAGAAGAAGATGTTTTCAGAGGTCCACCTTTGGTGAGGTTCCACGGATTGATACTCTGTAATCAATATAGCATATTCATAGCCAATGTCAAGCTAAATTATCCACCGGCAAATCAAAAAATTAAAAAACAGCTAATCTAAGGTAAAAATTATAAATTCAGCCTCATCTGCTCCGCGCAAATTTTATTTATTCTTTAATTATCAACAATAATAAGGTAGAGTAAATAAAATTTCGGATACTCGTAAACGTTGTGGCGAAATTTACAAAAAATTTTTAACCATTAACAATAACTTATGCCAGAGTTAAAATTTTCATCAGAAAAAGAAAAACCAAAATTCGCGAGAGTTACCGATGTTATTAAAACTTCAGAGCAAGAATATGTAGATACTAAAAAAAGATATGCCCATAACGATCTATATCCGACAGCCGTTGTAGAAGTGATTAAAATTGAGGGCGAAAAGGTATTAGTCAAAGACAATACGGGCGAATTTTGGATACCAAAAGAGAAGTTGGAATTTTAAAAATTTTTCTTAACATCAGCTAACACCGAATATACGGCTCCGATAAAATTCCAAATAACATTACACTAAGGAATTGAATTTTATCTCCGCCCGAATTTTCATCGCTTTCAGCTCGGAAAACTCCGTATATTCGGATACGTTATATGAAATACATGTTTTCCTTTTGGACTTCGCCCAGCTCTTAAAAATGAATTTAATTTTTGTTTTTTAATTAAAGAGGGGTAATACAAATTCAAAATCCAAAAAATATGAATAATCTTTTTGAATTATCTGATTTATCATTAACACAGTTTGCCACGAGTTTCGCGCAAGGCGCTGTTTGGCTGGGAGAAGGGATGGAAAACCAAATCGCCACCTTTGATTTAGTGGTTAGAGAAATGTCGGATAAAAGAAATTATTTGGTTTACTGCGGACTTGAAGAGCTGGTAAATTATATTCAAAACTTAAAATATTCCAAAAAACAGATTGAATTACTTCTAAATGGCAAGATAATTACAAAAAAATTTGCGAAATATTTAGAAAATTTTCGCTTTTCCGGCGATATCTACGCTATGCCGGAAGGCACAATTTTTTTTCCAGGAGAGCCGATTGTCCGCGTTACCGCTCCGCTAATCGAGGCCTCATTAATTGAAATTGCCTTATTTAATATCACCGTTTCTAACGTTTTATTTCTCTCCAAAGCCGCCAGAATTCGCAGCGTTAGTCAGGGAAAAGGGATAATTCTTGGGATGCAGAGAGGACATTCATTTGAATCAGGCATGAAGGGGTTGCGGAGCGGTTATATTTGCGGCCTTCTAACCACGGGCTGGCCAAATTTTATTCAAAAATATAATTTACCGCAAAAAAGAGAGTACTTAATAAACGGACAACATTTTTTTATTAAGTCATTTCAAAATGAAATTGAAGCCTTTAGAAAGTTAGCGGAATATTTTCCTAATAATGCTGGTTTTATGATAGACACATATGATATCGACCAAGGCTTATCTAATACAATCGTTATCGCGAATGAATTAAAAAGAAAAGGCAATGGTTTGCGACTAGTTACTATTGACTCGGGTGATTTGGCAGCACTTTCAAAAAAAGTAAGAAGTAAATTGGATGAAAATAACTTAAAGGAAGTAAAAATTTTAGCCGCGACGAACATGAATGAAAACAAAATCAAAAAACTCTTTGATGACGGTGCGCCAATTGATTTTTTTATTCTAGCTACGGAATATGTAACTGTTTCTGACGCGCCAAGTCTTGAAGTGGTATATAAAATATCGGAGTTGCGAGACGGCAGAGCAATTCATTATACGGCAAAATTATCAGAAGGAAAAACCAGTTGCCCGGGGAGAAAGCAAGTTTTTCGTGAATTTAAAAACGGGCTAATGTTACGCGATGTTGTTGGGCTGGTAAATGAGAGTTACGAAACCCCATTGCTGAAAAAAATTATAAGTAAAGGTTTTCTGACACAAAAACTTCCGAATCTTGACTCAATACATAAATTTTTTGATAAACAGTTTGAAAGCTTACCGAAAAAATTATTAGATATTGAAAATAAGCAAAAATATCCGGTTATTATTAGTAAAAAAATAAAGGATTTATTTGCAAAAATAAAAAAAGAGCATTAATGATAAAATAAGCCAAACATTTTAATTAGACATAATTGGATATAGTCGAAATATCTAAAAACATAATGGTTTGTATACATCCCTCTTGCCTTATTCTAATATATATGATAATATTGGAATAAGACAATTCCTTATTATAACCATTAGAATAACGAAGTTCCTTATTCTAACCGCTAAATATGACCAAAAAACCATTTAATCCGCCTGAATTGCCACCAAAAATCAACTATGAACCGCTGATTAACCATATTATCAAGGCTCACCGCGCCATCGCCGGGCTTGATTCCCTATTAAGCGCTTTGCCCAACCCAAACCTTTTAGGCCGAACCATGCAAACAAAAGAAGCTGTTGAAAGTTCAAAAATAGAGGGCACGCAAGCCACTATCAATGAAGTTTTAGCTTATGAAGCCGAACCTGGTAAAAAGGAAGACGCCAAGAAAAAACAAGATATAAACGAAGTAATAAATTACCGTCAGGCTTTAGATTTAGGAGTAAAGAGCTTAAAAACACTGCCCTTGTCTGAAAATCTGATAAAAAAATTGCATGCCACTTTACTTAGATCCGGCCGAGGCTATAATAAAGCGCCCGGAGAATTTAGAAAAATACAGGTATACATCGGCAAACCCGGAGCCAGTATGGCAGAAGCGTCATATATTCCACCATCGGCCAATAACATTATTCCCCTATTCAGCAATTTGGAAAAATATCTAAACGCCGACGGAGAAAAAGACAAACTAGTGCAAATCGCGGTAGCCCATTACCAGTTTGAAGCTATTCATCCTTTTTTGGACGGCAACGGCCGAGTCGGACGATTAATTATTTCATTATTTTTATATGAGAAAAAATTACTTTCTCATCCGTTTTTGTATTTAAGCGAATTTTTCGAGGAACACCGGCAAGATTATTATGAACTATTGCGCGGCGTCAGTGAAAAACGGGATTGGGAAAGTTGGATAAAATTTTTCTTAAATGCTATAACCGCTCAAGCACAAAAAGCCGAGGAAACCGGAAAAGAAATTCTTAAACTTCACAGTTCCTACAAAGAAAAAATTATGGACATCGGCTCTATTTATTCTAATAATCTACTGGATGCGATTTTTATTAGGCCTATTTTCACCACCGCTAGCTTGCGGCCGTATCTTAAAATAAAAAACACACAAACGTTTTTTAGTTTAGTGGCCAAATTTGTGGTTGCTGGAATTCTGAAAGAGATCAATCCTGAAAAAAAACGCAATAAAGTTTATGCTTTTACTGAACTAATTAAATTATTGAATAAATAAGGAGTTTTGGGCTTCGGGAATTCACCCCTTAACCCTCTTCCCGAAGCCCAAAACGAAAAAACAAAAATTAAATTCCTTTTTTAAGAGTGGCTCACCGCTGGCGAGCCAAAGTAAAACATGTACATCATATAACACGCTATATCCGGCCGCGGCTTCACGGAAGCCTACGCTGAAATTCTGCTCCGCTTCGCTCCGCAGAACTTCGGATATAGCGATACGTTCTGCAAAATTAAAATTATTTTTAAATTTTATGAAAAATGTTGCTTGTATATTGCTGTATGATTCAAATAAAAAATTTTTACTTCAACATAGAACAGACAATGCACCAACATTTCCAGATTACTTTGGATTTTTTGGAGGTAAAATTGAAGAGGGAGAATCACCCGAAGAAGCCATAAGAAGAGAGTGTGTAGAGGAACTGGAATATGAACTAAAAAATCCAAAATTAATTTTGAATACTATTCGAGATTGCAAATATGGTAAAAGAAATTTATTTTTATTTCTTGAAAAATTTGATAAAGATAAAAAATTAGTTTTACATGAAGGAAAAGATATGAAATGGGTAGCCAAAAATGAAATAAAAAATTTTAAAATAGCAGAATATCTTATTGATATACTAATGGAAATGTATAATAAAATTTAAAAACAATTTTAATGTGGTAAAATATAACTATGAAAATATATCAAGTTAAGTGCGCCAAGTTGGCCGGAAGCGATTTTCATGAAGTAAATCAAAAGGCTTTCGACTTCTATAATCAAATCAGGCGGAAAACAAAAAGACGACCGTATGTTCGGTCGATTTATTTTAATAAAGATAAGATATTTTTAGAATTATTTTGGCGGCATTTGTTTGACAAGCCAAACTGGCGAGATAGAACTAGGCGATTGAGATATCTTCCCTGCGCGATTGAACTAATAAAAAATAGCCGACAAGAGCCATTTTCAAAAGAAAATCCCAATAAGCCAACCGAAATACTACATCGCTTCGCCGGAGTAACTAGAGACGATGATCTTTTTTATATACACATAAAAGAAGACAAAAAATCTGGGCGCAAATGGCTTATGTCAATGTTTCCCGAAGGTGAAAAATAAACAAAAAAGACCTTCCGCTAAGTGTGGTATATAAACCACGGCCGAAAGCCTTTTTCTGTATATAATTATATCAGGGATAAATATTCTGTCAAGGCCAATTTATTTTAGCTAATTTTAGAAAAAATAAAAAAGGCTAAAACTTCGCTTATACCGAAACGTTAGGCAAAATAATAAAATAATTATCTATGAATTGCGTATTATGCGATCGGGAGCTTTTACAAATTAGCAAGCACCATCTAATCCCGCGCTCCCGACATCACAATAAAAAAATCAAAAAGAAATTTAACAAAGAGATCTTAAGCTTAAAAATAAATCTTTGCCGGCCTTGCCATGACCAAATCCATGCGGTATTTACCGAAAAACAACTTGAACGATTTTATAATGACCCATTGACGATTAAATCTTACCCTGAAATGTCTAAATTTATAGCTTGGATTAAAAACAAACCAATAGATTTTCGGCTCAAAGTAATAAGATCAACCAAGCAAATATAATCTTGCGCGAATCTTGCGCGAATATTGCGCGAATCGTTATTTTATGATATAATGTTTATATAAGCTAAAACTATGTATAATCCAAAATATAATCTAAACAATAAAATTTTATCCGACCTGACGGCTATTGCCGAGGCCAAGGGTATAATCGACCGCGCCAAGATACTACCCCAGCAAGAATTCCGCTTGCGGCGCCAAGCTTTAATCCGCATGACCCACCACTCTACCGAGATAGAAGGCAATCGTTTAAATATGGGGCAGGTTGAGGCTTTGTATGCCAAGAAGAAAATAGACGCGCCGGATCGGGACATTTATGAAGTAAAAAATTATTTGAACGCGCTAAAATATATTGAAAAAATTGTAGCCGAGAAAAAATCAATAACCGAAAAGGTGATTTTAAAAATTCATAAACTGGTAACCGACAAAACTTTAGCTCCACAATTTTCCGGCCACTACAGACCTGGACCTATTTATGTTGTGCGCCGGCAATTCGGCGTACCACAAGAAACTTTATATACCGGGCCGGAAGCTAAACAAGTGCCAAAACTCATGGCTGATTTTATGGTCTGGCTTAAAGATAGCGAAAAGAAAGAAATAAATCCGGTTATTGTGGCCGGGATTGCCCATTTGGAATTGGCGGCTATTCACCCATTTAATGACGGCAACGGCCGCACCGCGCGCGCTTTGGCCACCCTAATACTTTACGAGCGGGGATATGACTTCCGCCGTTTATTCGCTCTGGAAGATTATTATAATACTAACAGGCAAGCATATTACAAAGCTATTAATGTTGGTAAAACTTACGCTGAACGGCGCACAGATATTACTTCGTGGCTGGAATATTTTGTCAAAGGATTTAAAGAAGAAATTGATAAAGTAAAAAGTAAAATTTTGCCGTTAGCTAGTCGTAATATTAATGGAAAAATCAAATCGCAAATATATCTTACGCCAGATCAATTAAAAATCATAGATTTTATTGACCAGGTTGGAAGAATTTCCGTGAAAGATGTAGAAAATATTTTATCTTCTCCAAAACGAACGGCGCAATTGCATCTGCAAAAATTGAAAAAAATTAAAATGATAAAGGCGATCGGAAAAGGCAAATCTACTGCGTATATAGCAAATTCATAATAAGGCTCCGAAAGCCCTCCGGTCACTTCGCTTATCCCGAAGCCATTATCGGAAATAAATTTGTGAGCTTTAAAACTCAAACTTAGACTATATGGATATTCGAGAAGCAATTAATATAAGAAAAAGTATAAGGAAATATAAAAAGAAACAGATTTCTGATGAAGTTATTAATGAACTTCTTGATGCCGCGAGAAAAGCACCATCGGCCAAAAACGTGCAATCTCATAAATATTTTATCGTCAAAGATGGGGTCGTTAAAAATAAGCTAATCAAAGCGGGAGCTTTCAAACAGTCCTATGTTAACGACGCGCCCTTGATTATTATCTGTTGTGCCGATCCGTCTCAATATCCAAAAAGCACAGACGTTGATGAGACGCCCGTTAATTACGCTTATATAGATTTATCAATAGCCACTTCTTTCCTTGTTTTGCGTGCTACTGAATTAGGGCTTGGCACCGTTTTTGTTGCATGGATATACCGTGATAAAATAAAAGAGGTTCTTAATATACCCGAAAATTATATTATTCCATTTGTAATACCAGTAGGATACCCAGATGAAGACCCCCGTCCTAAACCAAGAAAAGATTTAAAAGAGATAATAATATAAAAGCTCACAAATTTACATCGCCTAACACGGCATATCCGGTTCCGCTTCGCTCCGACCCTGCGGGACGTATAACACGGGATATCCGGCTTCGCTTAAAAAATATTTTAAATTTATTTTATATGATAATAAACAACTGTAATCATGAATGGAAAAAAACGCCAGTCGGAAAATATGCTTGTTCCAAGTGTGGAGAGTGGTCAACCTCTGCGGAAGTATTTCAGCTTGAAGCTACAATTAATCAGACAAAGATGGCACAACATCAACTTGGTTTCCAGAAATGGTTATCTATACTTGCTCTTGTCGTTTCAATAGTAGCTGTTATCATCGCGGGGTTAAAATAAATTTAAAATATTTTTTGCTCCGCCCTAATTTTTGCTTCCGTCGGTCGCAAAAACTACGGATATCCCGATACGTTAGGCGACATAGCCAAATAAATTTATCTTTTATCAATATGGAACAAATAAATTGGAATGAATTTGAAAAAGTAGAATTGCGAGTCGGAACTATTATTAAAGTAGAAGATTTCCCTCAAGCAAAAATTCCTGCTTATAAAATAAAAGTGGACTTTGGGCCAGAAATTGGTATTAAAAAATCTAGCGCAAGAATAACCGATTTATATTCAAAGGCAGATCTGTTAAATAGAAAAATTATTGGAGTAGTTAATTTTCCGCCCAAACAAATCGGCCCTTTAATATCTGAATTTTTGTGTTCCGGTTTTTATAGAGATGATGGTTCTGTCGTGTTAGCAGTTCCTGATAAAGACGTGCCTAATGGTAGTAAATTAGGATAAATTAATTTAGCTACATCGTCTAACACGCGATAAGCAATATTGAAACGTCGCGCCTATCGCAGATACGTTAGGACGAAACGCTTTAAGGTATAAATAGCTACGTCTTACGAGAGTTATATTATTCCAATAATCTGAAAATAAAACATCAAATAATCAACTTAATTTATGCTCCAATATCTTGTTATAGTCGGCGCCATAGTGCAGCTAATCGGCATCTCTTGCTACATCAGGGACACCGTTCACGGCCGAACCAAGCCGAACCGCGTCACTTGGCTGCTCTGGTCGGTCGTTCCCCTGATCGCCACGGCCGCCGGCTTGGCCGACGGCGTGCGCTGGGCCGTATTGCCGGTTTTCATGGCCGGCTTTGGCCCGCTCTTGGTCTTCATCGCTTCTTTCATCAATCCCCGGGCTTATTGGAAGTTGGAAAAATTTGACTATCTCTGCGGCGCTATTTCAATTTTGTCGCTAGTGCTTTGGTGGATTACTAAGGAGCCGCTACTGGCCATAATCTTATCTATTGTGAGCGATAGCTTTGCCGAAGCGCCCACGTTGATCAAAACCTGGAAACACGCGGAAACCGAATCGGTCGCGCCTTATGTTTCCGGCGTCTTTAGCGCCTTAACCAGCTTTTTCGCTCTGCAAACGTTCAGTTTTTCCGAGTTGGCCTTCCCTATTTATATTATCATCGCTGACCTGTTGTTAATCATCGCTTATTACAAAAATAGGCACGAGGCCAAGGCCGTGACTTAAAATAAATCACCCCATAAAATTATGATCACCTACGAAGACTTTAAAAAGTTGGAAATCAGAATTGGCAAAATTAAATCAGCTGAGAAGGCTGAAGGCACCGACAAACTGTTAAAGTTGATTTTTGATTTTGGCGACCAAGAACTGCAAGTCATGTCCGCGATCGCTGAATACTACCCTGATCCGGCGGTGCTCGTGGGCAGAGAAATTCCGGTCCTGACCAATCTGGAGCCGCGCACTTTCCGCGGTTACCTTAGCCAGGGCATGATTATGGCCGCGGACGTGGACGGCTATCCCGTGCTCTTACAGCCGGAAAAAGAAGTGCCGCCCGGCAGCCGGATTATATAATTTAGCTAAAATTAATAAAAATAATACTACTATTATAAACAAAAGAGCCGGGATGGCTCTTTTTTAATGATGAACATTTAATGTTCTACGTCCTGGCCCGACTCTTCAATTTCAGTTTCTCCCCAGCCCAAGCCAAGAGCCGGCCCAACGGCCAGGCTGATTTTAAAAGCCAATACTCTATAGGCGCATGCCATTTTTTAAAATATTTGAGCATGGAATCGCGAAAATACTTTTGCTTAAGAGATAAATTAACTTGCCGAAAACTCTGGCCCACCAAATCAATGCACTCGGCCGCGCTTGAGTACCAGACTTCCAGGCCGGCGCGGCTCACTCTCTGGCAATAGTCCACCTCTTCAAACCATAAAAAATATTGCTCATCCAATAAGCCGATTTGCTTAATTGTCTGGGCGCGTATCAGAAAAAAACCGCCCCTGATAGAATCAACTTTAGCTGATTTTTTGTAGTCAAAATCATTAATTAAATAATGATTAGTCACTTTGGGCAGGAAATGCGGCAGCTTTAAAATAATCGCCAGTTGATCTAAAAACTTCGGAAAACGGCGGACATGTCTAATAATCACTCCATCTTCCCCGATTAACTTGCAGCCGGCAACCGCGGCCTGCTCATGGCAATTCATCCAAGAAATCATATTTGACAGCGTGTCGTCAAACACCCTCATGTCCGGATTAAGAAGCAAAACGTATTTTCCTTGCGCCAATTTTATGCCCTGATTGTTGGCTCGGGCAAAACCCAAATTGGCCGCGTTAGCAATCAGCTTAATATTGGGATATTCTTTCTTTACCATTTCGGCTGTCCGGTCGGCGGAATTATTATCAACGACAATCACCTCAAAACTGACGTGCTTGCTGTCAAACAACGCCCGTAAATTTTCTTTTAATCTGTCCTTGACGTTCCAGGAAACGATGATGATTGAGAGGTCCATATTATTTTATGCATTTCAATTCAAAATAAATCTCGTCGTAAATATTAAATAGAAAAAAATTAAAAAATTGCTTAAATGGCAAAAGGTTTCTCAATTTATGCCGGCGGTCGCCAAAGTTTTTTGCCAGCAATTTAGTTTTTATAACCTTAAATTTGGCTTTAGTATAAAAATTATATTCATGCTCCGGGCTGAAATACTGAAAACTATTCTCCGTAAAAAAATGCTTATGCGTCGGATCGGTAAATGCTCCGCTCGATTTATAATAAGGCAGGCTAATTTTAATAATAGCGCCATTCTGGCAGATGCGGTAAAGCTCTTCCGCGACAGCAATGATATCGTTCAGATGCTCTAAAGCATTATCCGCGATTATCTCCTCCACGCTGTTGTCGGCGAATGGGTAAGGTATAATATTTAAGTCATGCACTAAATCTACGGCTGGCGTTTTAAGCCGATCAACGCCAAGAAAGCCCGAAATTCTTACATTGCCGCAGCCAAGATTTAATTTTTTTGCGCTCATAATTTAAAAAATTAGCTTTAAAGCTGGCAAATCATTAATTTTTAACTCTTTTATATAAAAAAATATAATAATTAACCATAACCCGATAGATAGCGCAATACAGCGAATATAAAAAACCGGCATAACCCCCTCGCCAAGCTCCGCTTACCAAATTATTAAATAAAGTAACAATAAATTCAAAGGGTATTAAGATAAGTGGAACCCTTTTTCTTAATTTTATTATTCTGGGCCAAGAATCGCCGCTATAGTTATATTTTTGAATATCACTAAATTTTTTGCAATAAATCCTGGCCTGAATTTTTGACAAACCAATCCATTTAATTTTAAACACCGTCCAGGCTAAATTGTTGTAATCCGGCCTATGCTCCAGAATAAAATCACATTTTTCAACTTTACCGTGGATATTGGCCACATAGTGAGGCATGCCTAGAAAGGAAGCTTGATCTTTTCTGAATAAACACTTCTTGCGCGGCCATTGTTTTGTAAGATATTTCTTACCGTCCCAAATCGGCCATAAGAATTCATAAGCACCAATACTGTTGTCTGAAACTAAATTTTTTATATGCTCTTTCAGCTCGGCTGATAAAAATTCATCAGCATCAATCCTTAATATCCATTCCCCCGACGCTTGCCGAAAACTGAAGGGGCGGTGCGGTTCAGCCACGCCAGCATGATTTCTTATGAATATTTTATCCGTATATTTTTTGCATATTGCCAATGTTTTGTCGGCGCACTCCCCGTCATGTACGACAATTATTTCGTCAACCGCGCCATATATGCTTTCCAGGCATCTTGCAATATATTTCTCTTCATTGTGCACAACGAGGCATGCCGATATTTTTGCCGTATTATTTTTTTGGGCAATGATTCTGATGATGCCCATTGCGCTTGGGCATAACTTAGCCATTATTTTTTGCCAAATACTTTTTTCATCGCTTAAATAGTCAAATTTCTGATACAAAATAATTCGCATGCCTATTTTTTCTAAAATTACTTTGAGATCAATCGGATTAGCATAATTATTGGCATCATTATCCGGAAAAGAATAATTATAATTCGGTTTTCTCGGCTCGATTTTTCCTTGCTTAAAAATTGATTTGCTCAAAAGTTTCGCTGTATTAATGAGGGCCATCTGAACTAAATTGAAAAAATTTTTCTTACCTTCAAATGTCATACCGCCATTTTTCATGGCACTAAGCGGCAATTTAGGACTTAACAGATTAGGCGATTGTATAATCACTAAACCGCCTCCCTTTACAATTCTAGCCATCTCTATGAGACTTTTTTCTGGATCAGCAAAATGTTCTAAGGTATTATACGCAACTACAGCGTCAAAACTATTATCCAAAAACCCGCTCTTTTCAACATCACCCTGCTTGAATTTGATATCTTGATATTTTTCTCTGGCATAGCTGATAAATCTGGAACTTAAATCAAAACCGGTCACGTCAAAACCTGCTTGAGCTAAATAATAAGAGGATTGTCCAGTGCCGCAACCTAAGTCAAGAATATTCCCGCGGCCTAAATAATGCATAACGAATTTTATAAATTCTCGGTAATACTCTTCCGGCTCATTCTTCAAAACTGTAAAATAAGCGTCTGAATTGTTATAAAAAGTATCCTTGTCCATAAATCAATCCATAAATTTTTCAATTTTTTCTATGCCAATCCTGATTTTCAGCTGTTCCCTTCTCTTTTTTATTTCACCCTTTATCGCCCAAAGATGAGTCAACGCTTTAAGCAGGTAAGGCTCAAAAAGTGAAACAAATACCAGCACCTTCGCTGAACACAGCAGTGAAGCCAATCTAATTTTTAAGGAAAACGGCAAATTTTTAAATTTCCCAAGTAGAATCCATTGATTTAAAAACGACCACTCTTTTACCAATTTGCTCTTATTCTTGCGATTTAGGGCAATGGCAAGATCATTGCGGCCTACGCCAGCCACTGTGCGGTTGTGATAAGCCACGGCTTCGGGCGCTAAAATAATTTTCCAACCGGCCAATCTTAAACGATAAGACAAATCGCAATCTTCTTTATACATAAACATCAGCTCATCAAAATATTCTTCATGGTTTCCGTTGTTAAAAGCGACATCTGCCAAAGCTTTTAAATTCAGCAACGCGGCCGCTCCGGTAAAACCGAAAACTTCTTGCGCCGCATCGGCCGAAAGATCATCTGTTGCGCCCTGATGAGCGTCAAAAAAACGATGTTCTTTAGTTACCGTTAAACCCAGGCTGTCAATTTGCCCGGTCTTCACGTTATTTTCAAAATCCCATTTTAAAATTTTCGGCGCCACCGCGCCGATTTTCCCGTCTGCTTGAGCCGCCTCAACCATTTTTTCAATGAAATCCGCCTCTAAAATCATGTCTGGATTGAGGACCAAAAAATATTCCGCTCCTTGGGCTAATGCCTGCCCAATCATGATGTTAAAAGCCTTGGCAAAACCCAGATTCTCTCCCGGCCAGATTAACTTAATGTACGGAAAATTACTTCGTATATATTGAGAATTTTTATTATCTTTCTCTTGGCTGTTGTCAACTGCTAAAAGACGAAAGTTATGATCAGTCTGCGCTTGCAGGCTGGGTAAAAAATACGGCAAATATTTTGCCGTTGATTCGCCATAAGTTATAAAGCCGACGGATAATTTCATAAACCGAGTAGCATAACGCGCCGTAGCCTCCTGGTTATGCGCCAAATTATAATTTTTTCTTGGCTATTTTCTTTAATTCTTCATTGAATTCCACGATCGCTTTATTAATGACCGGGTGGAATTTTTCATGAAGCTTTTTATCTTTGACATAAACGCCGGCCTCCAATAAAGAATCAAACGTGCCGGCATCAAGCCATTTACCCTTAACCAAGCCGACTGTAAGTTCGCCGCGCTGTAAATACCAATTATGCAAATCCACGATTTCAATTTCGCCGCGGGCGCTCGGCTTGACCTGCTTAGCCACTTCAATAACGCGGTTATCGTAGATATATAGCCCGGGAATAATATAATCGCTTAGCCATTTCTTGGGCTTCTCCACGATTTTCACCGCTTTCATCTTCTTATCAAAGACTACCACGCCGGACCGCTCCGGATCAGGCACTTTGACGGCGAAGACCTTGCCGCCGCTTTTAAAACTTTTAATTTCTTTGGAAAAATCATCTTCAAAAATATTATCCCCGAGTATCATGGTAACATTATCTTTGCCGATAAAATTTTCTCCGACGACAAAGGCGTCGGCCAAGCCACGCGGCATTTTCTGCACCTTGAATTCCAAGCGAACGCCGGTTTTATCAAAGATTGAACCTAATAGATTAAGAAAATTGCCCGATTGCTCCGGCGCAACGATAATTAGAATATCCTTGATGCCGGCTTTAACTAAAACATTTAACGGATAAAAAATCATTTGCCGATCATAAATGGGCAAAAGCTGTTTTGACGTGGTTGCCGTGAGCGGAAACAAGCGCGTCGCGCTGCCGCCCGATAAAATTATGCCCTTCATAAAAATTATGAATTACGAATTATGAATTACGAATTATGGTTCAATTCACCGCCCAGCTTGCCATTATTCATGATTCATATTTCATTATTTACCTTCTTAAATATTCCCCGAGCGCTTGCCGATAATCTCTTAACTGCGGCAATTTTGTATTAAGCAATACGGCGTATTTCGGCCTTTTTGCCGGCCGAATCAGCTGATCGGCGGCAATAGAGATTACTTTTACATTAAGATTAGCTACCTTAAACAATTCTAGCGCGCTCTCATACCAAGTGCAAGCCCCGCTGTTCACCAGATGATAAATGCCATAATTCTTGCCGGCCTGAATCAATTCTTTGGTAGCTTTGGCCAAATCGGGAGTATAAGTAAAACAGCTGGCTTCGCTATCAACCACTTTGATTATTTTTTTCTCCGCCGCCTGCCCAAGCATTAAACTAAAAAAATCCGGTTTAGCCATAGCGCTGGCGCCGGCAGGACCGAACAGCTTTGAAGTTCTGATAATATACCACTTCAAGCCTCGGCCGCTCAATTCTAAAATCCTTTTCTCGCCGTGGAGCTTGGTTTTGCCGTAACGATTAACCGGCTTAGGCTCATCATTTTCAAAATAACCGGCCGCCTTGTCGCCGGCGAAAACATAGTTGGAAGAATAATGAACCAACAAAGCGCCGATAGGCAAACAGGCTTCGGCCAAGAATTTTGGGCCGTCGATATTGATTTTCTTGGCCAAGTCATATTCTTCTTCCGACTCTTCGCACCGATCAACAGCGTTATAAGCCGCGGCGTTGATGACCAGCTCCGGTTTAACATCGCTAACTTTTTTCAAAATTAATTCCCTGTCGGTAATGTCAACCTCGCCCTTATCCCAGGCGATTACTTCATGATCGACGGTAAAAACTTTTACCAATTGCTGGCCCAAGCCTCCTTGAGCGCCCAAAATTAAAACTTTTGACATATGGTATTATCGTTTCAAGTAATTCTTTTTATAATACTCCAAGTACTCGCCGCTCTTAATCTTGCGCCACCAAGCTTCATGGGCTTTATACCAATCAATCGTTTGTTTCAGGCCCCGGTCAAAGCTCATGGCCGGTTCCCAGCCTAATTCTTTCTTGGCTTTAGTATAATCCATGGCATAGCGCAAATCATGGCCCGGCCGGTCAGCCACATACTCGATCATGGTTCGGTCCTGGCCCATTAATTTTATGATTCTTCCGGTAAGCTCCAAGTTGGTAATTTCCTGGCCGCCGCCCAGGCAATAAGTCTCGCCGATTTTACCTTTTTTAATAACGGCGTCAATGCCGGCATTATGATCATCAACATAAATCCAGTCGCGGACGTTCTTTCCCCGGCCATAAACCGGCACCTTTTTTCTTTCCAACAAATTAGTGATGAACAAAGGAATGATCTTTTCCGGAAACTGATACGGCCCATAGTTATTGGAACAATTGGAGATGGTAATCGGCAGTTTGTGAGTATGGAAATAAGCGCGCACCAGATGATCCGAGGCCGCTTTGGAAGCGCTATAGGGGCTTCTTGGAGCATAAGGCGTGCTTTCGTTGAACGGCTTGTCTTTAGGCGTAAGAGCGCCAAAAACTTCATCAGTGGAAATATGATGAAATCTGATCTTGCCGTTATTCTTCGCCGCGTCCAGTAAGACCATGGTGCCCAGCACATTGGTTTTTATAAAATCACTGCTATCCATTATCGAACGGTCAACGTGGCTTTCAGCGGCGAAATGTACTATTAGATCCATGCCTTTTTGCACCACTTCATTCACCAACTCGGCATCGCCGATATCTCCTTTGATGAACTGATAATTCTTATTACTCTCCAGATCCCGTAAATTTTCCAGATTGCCCGCGTAAGTTAAAACGTCCAGGTTGATGATCTGGTCATTGGGATATTTATTCAGCCAATAACGGATAAAGTTTGAACCGATGAAACCGGCGCCGCCGGTTATTAAGATTTTCATAGATTTTTTATTTTCACAGTAATACGAATTACGAATTTAATACGAATATACGAATACGGTTATTACGAGATATATCGAGTAAAGAGCTTGTTCTACTTAATAAGTTATTCGTAAATTCGTATTAAATTCGTAATTCGTATTATTCTTTTATCTTCGCCAAAACTTCCGCGCACTTATCTTTAAGATCATGTTTGACCGTATCATAAGGCTTTTTGAAAAAAATCGTGGAAAAATGATTGGTGACATAGCGCCAACCGGCTCTCATCAGTCCTTCGTTGGCCAGCCTGCGTCCAGAGGATTGAACGGTAAAATGATAATTAAATTTTACCAAGCCGACTTTACTCAAGCGGACTGCCGTATCCGTATCGTCGCCATAGAAGGTTAAGGCGGTGTTATAACCGCCGATCGCCTCCAAAGCCGACTTGCGGATCACCACGTTCCCGCCCATCACCGCTCCGCCTCTTTTGAAAAATTTATTGCTGATCACATAAACCGGATAAGCCAACCAATAATATAATTTGGCAAAAAAACGGGAGAGCGGCGTCAAATCATAAAATAAATACGGCCCGCTTAGGGCCACCAGCCGAGGATTGGCGCTAAACTCCTGAAAGACAGTTTTTAACCACTCTACATTAATTTTATTGTCGGCGTCAATATTGGCGATTAAGTCGCCGCTGGACTTAACTAACCCCAGCTGGCGAGCGCTGTTAGTGCCTTTTTTCGGCTCGTCAAAAACTTTAACCTGGCTGTAGCCGGCGGCAACGTCGTGCGTTCTGTCAGTACTGGCATTATTAATCACAATAATTTCCACTTCTTCTGGAAAGCCGGCCATCGCCTTAATAGTGGCTTCTAAGCAATCACCGATGTATTTCTCTTCATTAAAAGCAGGGATGACGATAGATAATTTCATGAATTTAGAATAAATTATTTTGCCTGATTTTTGGCAATTTTCATGGGCTGGCGCAAATAATCTATGTTAGCTCTTAGTTGTGAACGATTTACTCTGGCCAAATTTGTTAGTCGCACTTCTTCAGATTGAGGAAAGTGCTTGCGCCCTCGCAGAATTTCTTTTCTGCCTCCATCGGATCGGCGCATGCCAAATTCATATTCTGGCCAAGGCGTCATGTCCGCCACCTTTCCCATGAAAGTTTTTGGCGGCTCATCAATTGCTTCATAGAGGCCCAGGGAAGACGGCAGCTTGATCCCCTCTTGCCTAAACTCCATTAGCAAATGTTTTAAAAAACGAAACAAAATGTCATAAAAATAACGCTGGCTTTTTTCGCCTCCCCAGGGCAACTTTGACGGTATGCCAACTTCGCCCACTTCATATTCTATGCCCCAATTTGCCACCTCTCTCAACATTTTTTCTAAATAATCAAACTGTTTAACCAAAGTTTTAAAAACTTCCTTGGTCGGCGGCCAACTGGAGAAATTAAGGCTTTTAATCAATTCGGCAATCTTTTGCGGAAAATGCCAAGTTCCCGGATAATTATCAATGGCAATCCTATCAAAGCTGCCTTTAAAATTCTTGAGCTTATGCAAATATTCACCAGCGTCGCTGCCAACCATTTTTGCCATACTATTGGCATTGATGGTCACCATTAATTTTAAATCGGGATTATATTCATGGAAAACTTCCCTGGTTATCCGGCAGATCTCGGGAATATCATCAACCGCCACCGGCGTGTATTGCGTATTATTCAATTCATTCAAAATTTGAATGGTAGTAATTTTTTTGCCGCCAGCTTGATCCAACGCTTGCTTAACTGTTTCAGCGTAGCTCTTAAAGGCTTGAAAAAATTCATCCTTTTTCCCTTCTTTATATAATTTTATCGCCCAGGCGGGCGGATTGGATAAAATAATAATCGGGGCCTTCAAACCCACTTCTTCCTGGATGGTTTTGGCGCTTTTATAGCGCCCAAAAAGTTGCTGATCAAATTTTCCTGGTTGGCCCTCCAGCTTACCCCAATGAAAATCGTAGCGCACTCTGGCTACGCCGTCGCTAGCAACATCTTGATATAATTCTCTTAATTTTTCCGGATCGCCAGTATCAAGATTGTCCGGGCTATGATCGGTAACATAAACTTCCAGGTCAAAGCCAGGCTCTTGCTCAAGCCTGTTCTCGTTCTGCCTCTGTTCCGGCGCTGCCGGCATGTTAGGCATGATTTCTCTCATAAAATTATAAATTATTTTTACAATCTCCAATTACTTTGTTATACAGCTTTTCCCATTCTTTGGCAATATTAGCCGCCGAAAACCGCTGAACAAAATCATAAGCGCCTTGGCTTAGCTTCCGGTTTAGCTCCGGGTTTCCCAAAAGCAAAACAAACTTTTCCGCCATGGCCTGATAATCGCCGGCTTTTACCACGTAGCCGTTCTTGTCGTTGACATATTCTGGCAAAGCTCGGGCGTCAACCACCACTGCCGGCAAGGCGCAGGCCATGGCTTGCATCAAGGTAAGGCTCTGGGTATCGGAAGTTGAGGCGATGGCGAAAACGTCAGCGGCTCCATATAATTTAGCCAGGTCTTTTTGCGGCAAAGTGCCGAAGAATTTTACCGCCGGCTGCAAATTCAACTCTTGGATTAATTGCTTGAGTTCCGGCTCAAATTTACCGGAGCCGGCAATGGCCAAATTAATATTTTTTATTTTTCTCCTGGCTGAAGCAACCGCCCTGATTACTATATCAATATTTTTTTCCGAGGCCAGCCGGCCGGCATAAACAATAGTCTGCTCGGAGAGCTTAAACCGTTTTTTCAACTCGGCTTTATTCTCGCTGGCGGAAAAGACGGTCATATCAATCGGGTTGGAAATGACCTGATGCGGCCGGTTAAAACCGTATTGGTTCATTTCCTTAAATACCGATTGGGACGGCGCAGTGACGAAATGGCAATGATTGTAATACCAAACCGCGTAACGCAAACTTAACGTTTTAAGGATATGAGAATTAAAAGGAACGAATTTTATAAACTCCGAGATGGCCGTATGGTTGGTGCCGATAAAAGGTATTTTACTAAAATGCGCGCTCAACATGGCTTCTAGGCCGGCGCCAAAAAAAAGTTGCGAATGGATAATATCCGGCCGGCCGTCCCTAAAAAGTCTGCCTGATAAAAGCGGCAAAACCGCTCTAGCCTGCAAGCCGGCGAACAGCGCGGGCCAAGCGGCCAAGCGGTTGATTTTAATTTTATCGCCCAGCGCCAATTCCTTGACCGGCAAATTCACAACCCGATAATTTTTAGCGCTATATCGCGGGACATAAAAATTTACCTGATGATTCAACTTCGCCAATTCTTTGGCCAACAAAACAATGGAATCGGAAATTCCACTTAGCTCGGGATAAAAATTGTCGGAAAAAATAGCAATCTTCATATTTCATTTCGAGAAATTTTTCTGGATAAACGGACAAATAAATAATTAACAGCAATAAAAATAATGACAACCAAAACAATGCCGTATTGGCCGTAATAAAAATATTTGGAAAAAACATTATAAGCCATACCGAAATAATATCCCATCAAAGTGAAAAAAATCGCTTTAGGCAAACTTAAAACCAGTAAAACATAAAAGAATTTCTTAAAGGGCAATTTGGCCGCGCCGGCCGCGACAAAGCCGGGCATGGGAATAATTGGCGAATATTTAATAATAAATAACGTTTTCCAAGTATGCTTAACCACCAATTCTTCTAACTTTAAAATCCTTTTAGTCGTTAAGCCAAAGTAATGGCCGAATCTTTCTACGATAGTCTCCCGGCTCAAACTGCCAATCAAAAATAAAACTATGTCTACCGCCATCTCTCCGAAAAGCGTCAAGGCGAAAATAACATAAACATTAAAATAACCCAAAGCCGCGGCGAAAGCGGCCGCGGAAATAAAAATCGGCCCGCCAATAATCATGGCGATAAAAACCATGGTGTAACCACTGGCTATAACCCAGGATAAAATTGTCGAAAAATTAATTAATGACATGAAAATAAATTATGGCAACAAGCACCGCTTCGTCTAAAAAATTAAAATATTTTAATTTTTTGTAAAATTTCCTCGGCCTCGCCCGGTCCATAGGCTTGTTGCGGCCAAAGTTTTAAGCCGTCGCCAGCCTGGCGCGGCATGAGATGAAAATGCAAATGCGGCACAACTTGGCCGGCGACAGCGCCGTTGTTCATTCCTAGGTTATAACCCGCCGCTCCCAGATTATTTTTTATGCTTAAGCCAACCCTTTTAACCGCCTTGATGACCGCGCATAAAGTGGCCTCGTCCGCATCTTCTAAATCGACAAAGTGTTTTTTTGGCACTACTAAAGTGTGTCCGGGATTTACCGGGCTAATGTCCAAAAAGGCCAGAACATTTTCATCTTCATACACTTTATGACTTGGCAATTCGCCACTGATAATTTTACAAAAAATACAAGACATAGAACAGAAATTTTTAATTTTGTAATTTTTAATTTTTAAACAATACCCTAATTTTTAATATTAAAATATTAAGATATTAAAAATTATTTACAAAATTATAAAATTAAAAATTAAACTACCACCGACCCTGTCGGTGGAATTAAATCCGGCACGGACTATGTCCTTTAGCTAAACATGGCTATTCTGCATTCTCCCCATTTTTGTCATTCTGAACGGAACGAAGTGGAGTGAAGAATCTATAATACGTTATACGTTCCTTGATCGTCGTATTATAGATCTTTCGTTCCGCTGGCGCTCCACTCAAGATGACAAAAAGAAAGAATAAACTGACTTCGTCCGCAAGAGGAAACCGTGGACGACCGGCTACGCCGGTGGATTTCTTATTTATTAAAAATTTACTCGATTTTATACGGCGACGCTGGGTCAATCTCCCATCTGATCTCATCGATTTTACCTCGCTTGCCTTTGCCCCGATACAACTGATTAGGCAAATTAATGCACCAGCCGCCCGCTTGGCCGACGCACTTATAACCATGCACGATTCCTGGGGGGACGATAACTAGAGTGGGTTTTTTTTCTCCAACCTTAATGCTAAGATGTTTACCGTTAGTCGCACTATGTTTCCGCCGATCCCATAAGTGTAGCGCAAAATCTCCCGGACCAATAAAAACAAAGCAGTCGCTCTGTTGTTTATGCTCATGCGGTCCGCGGATCACGCCAGGCTTGGTTAGGCTTACATAACTCATGGCCGGCTTATAGTCCTGCTCATCCTGTCGATAAATCTCGGCTAGCCAGCCTCGGGAATCCGTATTCTTAGCTATTTTTTTAATAATGACGCCATCTATCATAGTTGGTTATATTATAACACTAAAATCTAAAATTTCTAATTGCTCTAATTCCTAATTAACCTAACTAAATCCCAATGCCTAAATACCAAATCCCAATGTCCGATGACCAATAAACTCCCAATCTTTAACCCCAGAAATAAATTAGGATTTGGAGGTTGGGATTTGGTCATTTATTAGAAATTAGGTTAATTAAAAATTAAAAAATTTATTTCCTTACTTTGGGCGTTACCCAAAATCCCATGTATTTTCCCAGCATCAGCCGGGTTTGCGCTTCCAGGCCGGGAATAGCGCCGAAAATTATAATACTTACCGGCAAAACCAGCCACTGCAATATCATGGCAACGCTTTTTAAAAGGCCGTATTGGCGCGGCCGCTTTGGCAATAACAGGGTGGAAATAATGGCCGAAAAAACCATACCGATCATGGCCACGGTCATTAAGGTACGCGCTACCAGCGGAAGATTATTAGACAGCACCGTGATATTGAATTGCCGGCCGCCGAGGATCATCGGCATCCAGCCGATCACGCCGATAATCAAAGCGTTGGTCGCCCAAGAATGAAAACCGTATAGTTGAATTAAAATTTTATTGACCATTTTGCCAACGGGCAGCTCCTTTCTGCCGCGAATCGTGTTAAACATCAAATACGGCAAATTTTCTATACCCCAACCCCAACGCCTTTGCTGCTTGTATAAATTTTTCATCGTCTGCCAAGCTGTCTGGTCCATCACTACGTCCATAGAGACGGGAAAGTATAAAGGCTCAACGCGATAATCCCCCCGATAATATAAAAAACAGTGCCAAAAAATGCGCGAATCTTCACTTACCATGTTGGTTGACCAAAAGTTAATATCAACCAGCGCCCGCCAAGTCATTGAATGCGAAGAGTAAGTCGCTAGCTTTTCCTGCCTGATCTGCTGCATCATCTGCCAAAAGGTATTGGAAGCGGCCGCCACTCTGGCGAAAAAAGGCGCTTGCCAAATATTGTTATGATAAACCGGAATCGGCTGATAGCTTGCTCGATAGGGATTATCAACAGTCAAAAACTTATAGGTCAAGCAATAAAAATATCCCGGCATCACCACGGTGTCCATGTCAAAAACGCTAACCAGGATTTTATCATAATCATAATTGAACTTGTCAATCACTAAAATTTTGGCCTGCTGGGCCGCCCAGGCCTGATTAGCTCCTTTGCCTTTTATTTCTCCGGCCAAGCCGTCGGGGTGGGTGGTCACGAGAAAATGTTTAAATTTTCCGCCAAACTCCTGCTTAATGGCGCGCGCTTTTTCCCGGCCCGCCTCACCCGCTCTTTCTTCAATGGCAAAAACCATAATCATTTTATCGGTCGGATAGCCATCTTTTAAAAGCGCCTCAAAACTTGGCCTTACTACCTCAAGGCTCTCGTCATAAGTGGGAAAAATTACCAAATGCACAACTTCCGACCAGGCAAAACGGCCCGGCGCTTTTTCGCATCTTTCCCGCCAAGCCACGCGCAGATTCTTTTTCATGCTTACATAGGCGCTAAAGAGATTGATGCCCAGATAAATCACTAAGAGCAACCAATAAACGTCAAAAGCGATGATAAAATAAGCCACCCAAATCGGCTTCAGCCATGACAAAAATAATAGAATAAGCAAAGTCGCCCAGGACAGAAATCCGGGTAAAATTTCTAACCAGCGGTAAAGCCTGCGATCTCTGCGGGCTGGTAAATCTGCCGCTTTGCTTACCTTAAAATAATCCATAATATAGTGGCGAATCCGCGTTAATTCAAGCGAATATTGGCCATATTCACGTAAATTTATTCAATTCACTAAAACCATCAACCGCGCTTATGCCTGATCACCTGTTTAAATTTAAAAATGAAGAAAATATATTTTTTGAGCTGAAGGTTGGCCAAGCACCAAAATATCTGATGAATTTTTTTCGGCCTAGTCACGTTAGTGAAAGCGCCCTGTTTAATCGCAGCGAAAATGCTAGCCGGCTCAAGCTTGTCCGATTCAACTAAGATATAGTCGGTATTGAAATATCTTAAAAAATGGGCGTCGGACGTCGCCATGAAAGGTTTGTTGAATTTTTCAGTGATTTTTTTTGTTTTCTTATTGAAGTTCAGAAATCGCCGCGAATAGCACCAGCAATGTTCCACGCCATCAAATAAGTGCATATTCCTAATCAGTTTCTTCTTGCCCATGGAAAAAAGTCGGGCGGCCAAAGGATGGGGAGCTAAAACAAATATTTCTTGATGCTCTTCCCTGAATTCCGCTAATTTTTCAAAGCTATTTATCTTTTCAACGGCGGCCGCGTCTTTGGGGTTAATATTTAAAATTATTAAATCATTGCGTTTAGCCCTTTTTTTCATCTGCAATTCAATGCCGAACAGCAATAAAATGCCTTTCTTGGCCGCGTAAACGGCATAATCGTCTTGGTAAATAAATTTTTTATGGCATGTCAAACCTAAAACTTTAAAACCCAGCTGGCCGGCCCAATCTATCAAATCGTAAATATTATACTTAATCATGTAGCCTTCAACCTTATCCTCAAAAGTATGGATATGCAAACTAGTTTTTACCATCATAAATAGATATAATGCGCATACTGCGTTGACATTACAATTTAGACAACTCCTGTTTTTTAGCCGCCAATCTGGCTTCTATGTCCTTCTTTTTCTCATCTTTAATTAAAATCAAGCAATCTTTGCAGAAAATCGGCCTGATGCCGTCGGGCGTAAAAGATACTTCGGTGGTCTGGCCGCAACGGCTGCAAACCGCTTCATATTTTTTCGCATCTGATTGGCCGCCGCCAAGAGGAGTTTTAGTCGTATTTTCTTTACGCGCGATTGGGGCGGCATTTTGCCGCGCGCTTCCCCGCCGCTCCGGACGCGGCTGATCCTCGCGGCGCTGATTTCTTTCCGCATGCTGATTTCTCTCCGGTTCCCTTTTATCGCCGGCCGGTTCATCTTTATTTTCGTGCCAGCGAAAAATTTTCTCTTCAACTACCGCCCGTTGCTTGGCGTACCTCTCGCGCGATACTTTTATAACCTTGTCTTTATTACTGGTTTTTTCCGCTTCGGTTAAAGGCGGCAGACCACGGGCGGAAAAAGGATCGGAGGAAACACCGTCAATCATGAGTTTGATGTAAAATTCATACTTAGACAGGTTAACCAGATCTTCCTCTAAAAAAACAGGCGTAAATTCTTTGACTAATTCCTCCGCGTCAGCCGCGCCTACTCGGAAAACTATTATGGTGCCCACATTGCCGAAAACCGCCGGTTTTACGATTTCCCCAAGCTGTTCAATATACTGATGGGCCATTATTAAATTCAGCCTATATTTCCTGGCTTCGGATAAAATATTGGCGAAACTTTCGGTGGTAAAATTCTGGAATTCATCGATGTAAAGATAAAAATCCTGGCGTTTTTTCTCTAAAACATCAACCCGGCTCATGGCCGCCAGCTGGACTTTAGTGATCATCATGGCGCCAAGCAGAGAAGAATTGTCTTCACCGATTCGGCCTTTACTCAAATTTAAAATCAAAATTTTGCCGCTATCCATGACTTCCCTTAAATCAATGGTCGATTTCACCTGACCGACGATATTCCTAATCAAGGCGCTTGACAAAAACTGCCCGACCTTATTCTGAATCGGCGAAACCGCTTCGGAAGCGAAATTATTGGCATAGCCGGCGAACTCATTAACCCAAAAAGATTTAACCACCGGGTCCTGAATTTTTTCAATAACTTTTTTCCGAAAATTTTTATCCGACAGCATTCTGATAACCGCCAGCAAAGTTGAACCGGGATAATCTAAAATCGCCAAAATGGCATTGCGCAAAATATATTCCAAGCGCGGCCCCCAAGAATCGGCCCAAAGCTTTTTAAAAACTCCGATCAGGCCGGAAGCGACCAAATGCCTTAGATGCGGTTCTACCTGCTCCACCACGTTAAAGGCGATCGGATATTCAATATCCGCCGGGTTGAAATAAATTACGTCATTTACCCGATTATTCGGTATATATTCAATAATTTTTTCCGCCAAATCGCCGTGCGGGTCCACCACCATTACGCCATTGCCCGCCCTGATATCATCAATAATCATATTCTCCAAAATAGTGGATTTGCCCATGCCGGTTTTTCCCACTAAATACATGTGCCGGCGGCGATCGTCGGTTTTAATGCCGAATTTTCTATGTTGATTGCGAAAATTCGTTTCCGCGAAGACGGTTATATTGTCTGGCATAAATATGAATTATGAATTATAAATAATGAATTATGGTAATTTCCCTGATACTTGATTTATTATTCATAATTCTTTCTTTTACACTACTGGCAAATTGCTCGGCGGTTCGTGCGGAGCTTTAACTTCCGGTTTTACTTCGCTCGCCGTTCCTTCCAAAGTAAATATATCCGCCGGCTTCATCCCATCGCCAAACGCTAATTCCCTGGCCGCGTTTTCTTTCGCGACAGGCAATTCCGCCGGCGGTTCGGCTTTTCTGCCCGGAGCTTTCTGAATCAGAGGAGCTTTAACCGAGGCCTCGACAGGAAAATGCCAAAGCGTGGCCAGCTCTTCGGTATTGAGAATATGGGTCATCCGGCCCCGGACATCGCTTCTAAATTTGTAAGCGTTGATTATTTTTGTTTTTCTCCAATTAACGCGAGATTTACCAAAAATTTTATCATACCTAACCTTAGTTACCGTTCCTCCGTCGCCGACGTCCGGCTTATACGAATTCAAATCATTGAAATTAAACTGCTTCATATAGCCGGTCATGCCGTAAGTCACTTTATTCTTGTTCATTACCTCTTTTCTGGCAACGTAAACATATCTAATCTTAACTTCAAAACCCAATTTCCCAACTTTTTCCTGAATTTCTTCCACCTGCTTTTTCTGCCTGGGCTTTAGATTCATCATCTTAAATTGAGAGTCTTTGTCTTCTTTTTTATTATCTTCAATATCGCCCCAAAGGCTGTAGACGAACTCGCTGAAATCAGCCAGCATTTTTAAGATAAAATCAAGAACATTATCAACAAAATTTTTATCACCGCTTTTTTCTCCGATGATCTTCTTAATTTCTTCCTCCCCTTCCTCGTTCCAGCTGCTGGATGTCGGAATTACCAAAATTTGATACCACAACTGTTCTCCCTTTTTTAAACTGCTCATTAAATCCATTAAAGTCGCCATACTATCCTTATACTGGGTTTCCGGCTCTCCCATCATATGCTCAAAATGCTCATAGGTTTTAATCGGATAAACCGAGTTCTCCACCAAGATGAATTCGCCGCCGAAAATATCATATTGTTCGTCGGGGTATTTGGTGGGTATGCCTTCGGTATAGTCATTTACCTCGGTAATTTCCGCGTCAGGATACTGGGAATAAATCGCCGCGTCCACCAAGTGGCGGTATTTTTCCGGGGTCCAGATTAAAAACTGGACATAGCCTTCAATGCTCACAATCTCAAAGCTGAAATACAATTGCCATTCGCCCAGCCACCATTTTTCATACAAATCCTTAGTGCTATGAGCGCCGGCCAAATAAGAAAAAATGTTTTCCACGGCCTTTGGCGTCTGCGCATTACCGCGGGGAATATCTATGGCCAAGAGAATGACTTTTTCGCTGGCTCCATAGGCCAACCTTACATATCTTAACCAGACTTGAATTACCCCATAAAGAAAAGTGATGGCAATCGGAATCCAGCCTATATATAGAAATAGAGTTAAAAAAATTTGTTCCGGAGGCAAGTTTAAAAAATCCGTAATTGGTTGTAAATCTATGACTATATCCATAGTAATAATACGAAGATTATTGATGTGAAACTACGAAAACGCGAAAGTATTTTTTTCGCATTTTAAAAACGATTATATTGTTATTATTCTACCATATTTCACCTTATTTTGCAAAATAGCGCCACGGCCTAACATAAAAGCCGCCCTTACTCATAGGCGGCTTTTATATATGCTTAAAAAATTGATTTTTTATTTGTCGCTCCCCCGCTTCACACCATATTTTCCGTCAGGAGTAAGTTCAAATCTATTCTTATTCATCAAAGCTAAATTAATCGTAGCTTTTTTAACCATCCTTTGCTCCAAGACTTTATTGACGACTTCTTCTCGGCTTAACGGCACGCCGGAATTGATAATCACGCTTTCGATCACCTCGACCACCGTGCCCTTTTTATAACCCCATTCTTTCAGACCATAAAGGCCGCGGCCGACTAAAATGTACTTTTCATCCAAAATTAATTCATTATGGACCGTGGCCGCGTTGGCTTTCTTTTTGTCAAAACCGATTTTATTTATTTTATCGGCAATTGCCGCGAAATGCATGGGCTTGCCGTTATTTTTTAAAATTAAATAAATCTTGTCATTAATCGTTTTTGGCTTGATTTCGCGCCATTCGCTAATGCCCCAATGGCCAAATTTATTTTGCTCCAATTTTTTGGCAGCCTGCAAAATAGTATAAATGGCTTTATTTTTATTGATAGAGTCAACCGGCTCCTGAAATAAATCGCTCGTTGAGATGCCGGAAACATCCAAACTATTATTTAAGTTGAATTTTTCCAAATTGGCTTTATAAGCGCCAAGCTCTTTGGATAAATTGATTAAATCTTCGGTCATGAATAATTTTTTGGTATCCTTTATTTTAGCCAACAGCTCTTCCGCTAAAGCTTCCAGATGCTCAAGCGAGTGGTATTTTAATTTAAATGACTCTTTAAAAAGTTCGGAATTTTTTATTTCTTCAAACTCTTCATGCAATAATTTGGAAATCAAAAAATCAAAATGGCGTTTGTGTTTTATTTCACTTTCGTCTTTTTTGTCCGCGCCCAGGGAAAAACTTACCAGATTATTGAATAAATATTCTTTTTCCATGAGTCCGCCGTGTTCTTCAAGCAAATGAGTGATGATATTTTTCAAGCTTAAAAGGTGATTATCTAAATCTTCTATCTGTCTCAGCCGCTTAATGCCCGAAGTCTCTATCTGCCTGATGCGCTCCCTTGTTAAACTGTGAATTTTGCCGATTTCTTCCAAGGTTTCGCGTTCATGTCCATGCAAGCCAAAACGCCTTACTAAAACGTCGCGCTCTCTCTCATTGAGCTTGCCAAATAAATCGTTAATTATTTCAATAGCGTCAAGCTTGGCGACTTCTTCGGCTTGATTATTGTTGATAATCTGGTCTAAAATGGATTTGTTCTCCGCTCCGACATTAATTTTATCGTTTTCTTTTATGCCCATATAATTTTATTCTTTCCTCCGCTCCGTTAAAACTTGAATTTTAAGGAGTAAACATAGTTTATCTAATATTTCGGTTATTAAAAAATTATTAAACAAGACTATTAATTTTTTGTCTATACGTTTTATTGGAATAATATTAACACATTTTTTTTTATAAGTCAAGGAAAAAAAGCGTTAATATTTAAAAAAAGGCTAAATTTAGCCTTTAAATTAAACTGAATTAATTTAAAAAATATCACCTAATTTCCAAAATATTGGACTTCCTCCTCTAAATTAATTTTGTATTTTTCTTTAACTTTTTTTCTAATAAAACTTATCAGGCTAATTACATCTCTTGCCTTAGCTCCGCCGGCATTGATTATAAAATTAGCATGTTTCTCACTAATTCTAGCGCCGCCCCTCACTTCACTCTTAAGCCCCAGCTGATCTATAAAATAAGCTGCGCCGATTTTATTGCCTCTAAACAAGCCTTCGGCCAGCAGTTTTTCGGCCAATTTCTTATTTTGCTCCGCGATTTTCGCGTATTCCAAATTTTTAAAAACACAGCCAGCGCTTGGCTCTTTGGGGTGATTCGCCAGCCTCTGGTGGAAATTATTTTTGGCCTGGCGTTTTATTTCCTCCGTATTGCCTTTAGTTAAGGCTAATTTAACATTAACGATTATTAAATTATTATTTTGCTTAAAAACAGAATCCCGGTAAGCAAAATCACAGGCTCGTAATTTTAATGTTATCAGCCTGTTCTTAGCTATGTCATACGCTTCCACTTGGGCGACATTTCTGGAGATATCGCTGCCGTAAGCTCCGGCGTTGCCGCGCACGGCCCCGCCGATACTTCCCGGAATTCCCAGCGCCCATTCCAAGCCGGATAAACCATGATTGTAGGTAATCTTTGCCAGTCTGGTTAAACCGGTACCGGACCAGCTTGATACTATATTTCCCGTTATGGAATAATTTTCTCCGCCGATTTTTATAACCAAACCGCGAATTTTACGGCTAGTAATTAAAATATTGCTGCCACCGCCCAAAAATGATGTTGGTAATTTTTTCGCTCTCGCCCAGTTGATGGCTTGTGTTAATTCCCGCTTGTTTTTTATGGCCACAAAAAATTCAGCCCTGCCGCCAATGCGGAAAGTTGTTAAAGACGTCAAATCGTAATTCTTTTTGATTATTTTCTCTATAAGCATAAATGGAATCCGAATACTACAAATAAATATAATTCAAATACTACAAAAATTATCCGAATACTACAAATATCTAACAATTGCGGCATTTATCTTTTTCGCATTTTGCATTCTTTTGTAGTATTCGCATATTAATTCGTAATATTCGGATTATATTTATTTGTAGTATTCGGATTATATTTATTATGGCAATAAAACCGAAACTACCGACAAAGAATCCAAACCGATTTGCGGCTCGATAATCGCGCTTTGCCAAACTTGATTATTTTCCTTATCAACTTTTACTACCCGGCCAATAAGCAAGCCGCGCGGTATATTCTGCTCCAGGCCGGAAGTGGCCGCCAAATCCCCGGCTTTGATATTTTCCGTCTGCGGAATAAAATCCATTTTTATCGTTAATCCCAGCTCCCCACTGGTAACGCCGATGGTCTTATTATCTCCTAAAATAGCGGCGGCTAATTTACATTTTTCGTCAGTCACCAGGCGAATCTCGGAAATATCATCCTTAACATTGGAAATTTTTCCGATAATTACTCCCCGGCTGGAAGTGGCTAGGCTTGACGCGCTTACTACCGCCAGGCCTGGCGATAAACCGTCTTTTAGTCCCTTGTCAATTACCACCGCCTGGCTGTTTTTCGCACCATTCTCCAAATCGCCGCGAGAGATAATGTTAGCCATTACATAACGCCGATTATTTTTTGATAAAAAATTCAATTGTTCGCGGAGAACCTGATTTTCTTTTTCCAAAAACCTCAATTCAACGTTCTCGGCCATCAAGCGGTTGATGGTTTCGCGAGCCTGATTCAATTCTGAAGCCAGATCGGTTTTATCAGTCTGACTTTGATATGTTTGTTTTATGTTGGAGCTCACTGAATAGAATATTTTATAAATTGGCCTTAGCCCTTGATTTAAGTATAATTCCAGGGGAGATAATATTTTGGCATAATGCAAAAAAATAAGCAGCGCAATGACAGCGATAATGGTTGTATATTTTTTCACGTTCAATTTTACCATAACAGCTTAGTTTTATTGCCTTATGCCTAATTTTCAATTTACAATTTTCAATTTTTAATGAATGACCAATTATCTAATTTTCAATTGAAAATTATAACATTAAAAATTCATTGAAAATTGGTATTTGAAAATTAAAAATTAATCTAATATTCTTCCGTCGCCGGCGATAGAACCTTGGCTAAGAGCTCGGGGTCGCTAAGCAAAATGCCGGTTCCCCTTACCACGCAAGTAAGCGGATCTTCGGCCACTCTTACCGGAATTTTCGTGGCTTGGGCGATCTCCTTGTCCAATCCTCTAAGCAACGCGCTGCCGCCGGTCAAAACTATGCCATGGCCATAAATATCAGAAACCAGCTCCGGCGGCGTGGTTTCCAAAGTGATTTTGATATTCTCTATAATCTGGCGGATAATTCTCTGCATCGCTTCCCTCACCTGGCTGTCGGTGATGATTACTTCTTTGGGCAAGCCATTAATCAAATCGCGGCCCCGAAGAGGCATTTCCATTGATTCTTTTAACGGCGCGGCCGAGCCGATTTTAATCTTTATATTTTCCGCCACTTGTTCGCCAATTAAAATATTAAATTCCTCGCGCACGTACTGGATAATGTCATTATCAATGGCGTTGCCGGCCAGGCGCAAAGTTTTCCAGGTCACCACCCCGCCCAAGGAAATCACCGCGATTTCGGTCGTGCCGCCGCCGATATCAACGATCATCGTGGCCAGGGCTCCGGTCACATCCAGGCGGCTGCCGATGGCCGCGGCCATGGATTGCTCAATTAAAAAAACTTCACGCGCGCCGGCGGATTTGGCCGCGTCTTCAACCGCTTTTTTCTCCACTTCGGTGATGTCCAGCGGTATGCCGATTATCACCCTGGGACGCGGCACTAAAGTAAAATATTCCGAGTGTACTTTGTCAATGAAATATTTAAGCATTTTTTCCGTCACTTCAAAATCCGAAATCACGCCGTCCACCAGCGGTTTAATCGCCTGAATATGGGGCGGGGTTTTCCCGAGCATTTTTTTCGCTTCCGTGCCCACGCATAAAATCTCGTCGGTGCGCAAATTAACCGCCACCACCGACGGTTCGTTTATTACAATCCCCTTGTCCGGCGTATAAACCAAAGTATTAGCCGTACCCAAGTCAATGCCCAAATCTTTAGAAAATTTTCCAAAAAATTTATTAAACATTAAAGTTGTATTGTCATCCCCGCGAAAGCGGGGATCCAGAAACATGGCTAGAGCATACAACTCTGGATTCCCGCTTTCGCGGGAATGACAAAAAAAGTCGTTCGCAATGGCAAATCACTCCTTTAGTTTACCTTAAAATCGCCTGCTTTGTCAAAATTTTTTTCAATAAAAAACAACCTCTAAAACTGACGTTGTTTTTTATCTGATTTTATTTTTCTTCAAGCACTTTTATTCTTTCTTCAAAACGATCGTGAGCCGCTTGATTAGCGGTCAATTCAACCTCAAAGGTTTGATGCTTTTTAGCGATACCATCAACGCCCGTCAGAATTCTCTTAACATTGGCACCCATTTCTTTAATCTCTGTCTTTAATTCATTGAATTCGTCTTTAGTAACTAGCTTATTGAATTGTTCCGGACTTAATGTCATAAATTTATTATATTTGCCCTATCGCATATTAACAATAATATCATTTAAATAGAATTGAAACAATATCGGGCTACTTTTTCCACTTTTCCCAGATGACGAGCAGCGGCGGCGCTACGAAAATAGACGAATAAGTGCCGATGAAAATTCCGACTGCCAAAGCCAGGGCAAAAGTTCTGATGCTGGCGCCGCCGAAAATAATAATAGACAGCAACACCAACAGTACGGTCATGGAAGTATTGAGCGAACGCCCGATGGTTTGGTTCAAGCTTACATTTACCGTTCCCTCAAAATCCAAATCGCTTTTTGGCAAATTCTCGCGGATGCGGTCAAAGACCACGATCGTATCATGTATTGAATAGCCAATAACGGTTAACAGCGCGGCCACAAAGGGCGTATTGATTTCCACGCCGTAGAAATGCCCTAAAAAGGCGAATACGCCCATAGTAATGACCGCATCATGGAACATGGCCAAAATCGCGGACAGACCGTATTTCCAGGAAGCTACCGGCCGAGAAACTTTTCTAAAAGCGTAAGTGATGTAAATCAGCATGGCTATCAACGCGAAAAATATGGCCCAGAGAGATTTTACTTTTAGCTCGGCGCCAATTGACGGGCCGACCGAATCAAATCTCTGCTCTAGAAAAGTGGTATTATCTTGCTTCGCCAAATTGGCCAATCTGCTTAAAATTGCTTGATGAGTTTCCTCCATGGTTTCCTGAAACTTCAAAAGCATATCCTGCTCGCCGACCGGCTGAATAATGAAACTGCTTAATTTCAAATCCGCCAAGCTTGATTCAACCTGCTCTACTGTCGGCCGCTGGCCCTCGTAGGTTAATTCCAATAAACTGCCGCCGGTAAAATCAATGCCGTACTTAAAACCCCATAAAAATAGGGCTGCCACGAATACTGCGAATAAAATTCCGGAAATCGTTAGCCAAATGTTGCGTTTTTGAATTATTTTGAAGTTAGTCATAAATTGATTATTGATTGCTGACATCCTTTAATTCGCTTTCATTAAACCAATCAGCTTCGCCATGACTAGGATTATCCCACCGAACTCTAAATTGACGGCCTCCAGTTTCTGCAAGTTTTTCATCAATTATTTTCCCCCTGGCAATCACTTGATTATGAAAGCCTTCGACCCTTGATCCAACCACTAACTTTTCAGTGGCTGATGTGCCAATTTCTGGTGATTTCATAACTTTATTAATTAATAATTAAACTATTCATTATCCGAAGGCTTCGGCGCTTTCACCGACGTGATCAAAGCGTGCCGCTTTTCCAGCCAAGTCGGCGGAATCAAGCTCAAGAAATTTCTGGTGATGAAAATCGCGGTGAACATGGAAATAATAACGCCCAAGCCCAAGGTCACGGCAAAACCTTTGACCGCGCTGGTAGTGAACATGATCAAAATCAAGCAAGTGATCAGCGTGTTGAAATTACTGTCCCTGATTGACGGCCAGGCGCGCTTAAAAGCGTCGTCCAAGGCTGAAGATAGCGGTTTGCCATTGATAATTTCTTCGCGTAAACGGGCAAAAATCAAAATATTGGCATCCACGGCCATGCCCACTGAAACGATGGCTCCGGCCAAGCCGGCTAAAGTTAAAGTAACCGGCGCCAAACCGCCGATAAAATACAAAACGATATAACTCAAAAAGGCAAATACCAGAAACCAACCATTCACCGTGATGCCGATAATCAGAAAAGCCCCGACCAAAACCAAGGCCGCCATGGAAAAACCGATCTTAAATAAGGCAAAAACCAGCAAGCTATAAACCGCTAAGGCCAGAACCGCCATCAACCCGGGCAATCTATAAATAACAATCATAAATAAGGCGATGATTATAAAACCGATTAAGCCGGCCTTAAGGCTGTCTGCCACCGATTGTTGCCCCAGGCTCGCGCCCACGGTTTGCTGATTAACCAGGTTAATCGGCACCGGTAAAGCTCCGGCGTTCAGCCTTTGCGCCAGCAATTTAGCTTCGGTAATATTAAACTTTCCGGAAATCACCGCTTTGCCGCCGGTAATTTTTTCATTGACCGTGGGCACGCTGATGGCGTAGCCGTCAAGATAAATCGCCACCGGCTTATTTATGTTGCGTTCGGTAATAGTCTCAAATAATTTTGCGCCTTCATCATCAAAGGTTAAAGCTACTTCCGGCGAACCGCTATTGGAATCAAATTCCACGGCCGCTGATTTCAAGTTCTTACCGGTAAGTTCGGTATTCTTCCATTCGCTCTGCTTGCCGATGATATCTTCTTCGGTTTTGATTTTTATAAAAATATGGCTTACTTTCAATTCTTCTATTTTCTTCTCATCTTGCTTATAAATCAGATGATAGCCGAATTCGGTTTCCACCGGACCGGAAATCGCGCCTACTTTCTGCGCGAAAACCGCGTCCGCGAACGCTTTAACCATCATATCTTTCGCAAACCAGCCCAAATCGCCGCCCGTATCGCGCGCGTTAGGCTCGGTGGAATTCTGCTTGACCAAATCCTTAAAATTGGCCGTCGTCGCCTGCTCCTTCAGTCTGGTAATTTTTTCCAAAGCCTGCTCTTTAGTCAAACCGCTTTCGCAATTGCTAATGCCGGTCCAGCAAATCAACAAATGCGAGGCTTTCACCTGGGTTTCTTCCGCCTTGGTAAAAGCATCGGTTTTTGCCTGTTTATCTTCAACTTTTATAATTTCATAGCCGCCGCTTACTTTTTCCAAATCAGCGCTGGTTTTTCCCACCGCGATTTTACTCGCTAAATTGTATATCGCGGAATTACTCTGCTCCGTAATCCAGCCCAAATCGCCGCCCCGATCTTTTGTCGCCGCGTCTTCGCTGTAAGTTTTCGCCAGGGCGCTGAAATCGCCGCCGGAAATTACTTTGCCTAAAACTTCGGTAGCGCGCTTTTCCGCCGCTTTATTATAATCATTTAATTGCTTGGTTTCCTCATCTGTTATTTTTCTGATTTCCGTATTCTGCTCTTTAAATTCCAGAAGCGGAGTTTCGCCGATCATGGTAATGGCCTGCTTGATATCTTTAATGCCGGCTAATTCCACGATGATGCGGTAATCGCCCGAAGTCGTTCGATTGATCTGCACATTGGGTTCGCTAACGCCGAACGTATTAACCCTTCTTTCAATCACATCTCTAACGCCTTCCACCGCGCTCCCCTTGTCTGCGGCCGCGATCGCCGAAACATCGGCCTGATAAGTGAGCTGCGTGCCGCCCAATAAATCCAGGCCCAGCCTAAAAGGAATTTCCTTGACTTTGGGGAAAGGAATTTTAAATTTATCCACCGCCTTATTATAATAATCGCCAAAATCAATCAGCGAGGCGGTGATGGCCAAAATAATTATTAAAACAAAAATCCACTTTATTTTGCCGCGGGGGCTGGGGTTGAATAAATTCTGTAGAATGTTATCGGACATAAATTAAGATAGCGCCCGAAACCGGGCGTATAAGTAATTACTTCTCTTATATTACATTTTAATTTAAATTGAAAATTAAATCAAGAGGCAGGTGATTGTCATTCCCGCGTAGGCGGGAATCCAGATTTCTCCGTCATTGCGAACTTGACCAACAAGATTATTTGCCATTTTCAAGATAAATCGCTGTATTATTTTTTAATGCGTCTAAACACTTTGGTAATCTTATTCTTAATTTCTCGTTAAGCATCGGCAAGGCGTCGCCAATTTTTACAAATCTATATTCAACGATTTCCTCGCCGTCCAGCTTTATGTTTTTAACTGCGCTTTTGCTTATAACTCCGCCATAAAATATAAACTGTAAACTTTCGCCTTTATCGCCTTTATCGCGCGTATAATCTACGCACAAAAATTTTACATCTTTGAATTTTAGGCCGATTTCCTCTTTTATCTCTCTTAAACAGGCCTCTTTTGGCGATTCATTCTCGCCTACGACTCCGCCAGCCAGGGTCCAATGATCTTTATAGTTCGGCTTCACGATAAGTATTTCGCCTTTTTCATTCAAAATTAACGCCCCCGCGCCCATTCTTTTCTTTGGCAAATTTTTATAATATTCTTTAGACATAATGACTTAATTCTTAATTCATAATTTACACTCTCCCTACGTCCAACAGTATTTATTGTAACGTGGTTCGCTTTAGTTCCTTTGTTTCATCTATCTTTTCATAAACTTTACCGTAAAACAACTTATGCAATAAGGGTATAACGCCGCATTTTTCGCATTCACCCCAATTGCATTGGCCGCCGTTCTTTTTTGATAATTTTTTGCACATCGCAATTTCTTTTTCAAAAATTTCTTTTTCCATAATTCATAATTCATTATTCATAATTCACCATTACGCCCCATGGCATTTCTTAAACTTTTTTCCGCTGCCGCAGGGGCAGGGATCATTGCGGCCGACTTTTTGGCCGCTGGCGTCTTTCACTTTTTCATGAACCAAATCAACGGTGTCATTTTTATTTTTTCCATTATCCGCTTGCTTGAAGGCGGCGAACGAACCGCTATTTTTTTCCATGGTTTTTGCCGGCGCGATATAATTCTGCGGCCGCGTCTTCAGGGTCGGCACGGCGAAATTGCCCAAATCAGCCACCTTGAAAATTGAATATGCCACTTGTTTTTGAATTAAATTATTCAATTCATTAAACAGAATATAGGCTTCTTTTTTATACTCAATCAATGGATCGCGCTGGCCATAGCCTCTTAAGCCGATGCCGTGGCGCATGTGGTCCATGGCTTCCAGATGCTCTATCCAGAGCATATCAATCGATCTGATCAAAACCGCCTTTTCCACCTGCCGCCAATTTATGCCAGCCTCGCCGGCCAGCTTGGTGATTTTTTCATAATTGATTCTTATTAATTTTTCCAGGTGTTCAATGATTTTTGTCCTTACTTTTACTTTATCCAGCTTGACCTGCCCCGAGCCAGCCGAAGGGTCGCCGTCTTTAACAAAAGCCGCGAGCTCTTCTTTTAATTTTTGATCCGCCACAAAAATCGTGGACATGACCTGAAAAATCTCGTTAACATTCCAGTCCTTAGAACTATCGGCGGCCGTATGAAAAATCACCGCCTGTTCAATTTCATTCAAGATCATTTCTAAGATTATGGTAGACAGAGTTTTCTTACCCTCCACCGACGCGCCCTTATTTGTCATTCCGGCCTCCGAGCCGGAATCCATCTCCGTGTCACGCACACCTGGATCCCGGGTCAAGCCCGGGATGACAGAAGTTTCCGCCAGTTCCAAAATTTCCCGCCGCTTCCGATAAATCGTTTCTCGATGCTTATTGATCACGTCGTCATATTCCACCAAGTGCTTTCTGATATCAAAGTTATTGCCTTCCACCTTGGTCTGCGCCGATTCAATGGAACGCGAAACCAGGCCATTTTCAATCGGCATATCTTCAGGCACTCTTAAGGTAACCATTAAATTTTTCATTCTGTCGCCGCCGAAAATACGCATCAAGTCGTCTTCCATGGAAACATAAAACTGGGACGACCCCGGATCGCCCTGGCGGCCGGCGCGGCCGCGAAGCTGATTATCAATGCGCCTGGCTTCATGCCGCTCCGTGCCGATAATATGCAAACCGCCCAAAGATTTGACTTTTTCATACTCCTTGCGCCACTTTTCGTATTCCTCACCTTTTGTCTTTTCAGCCTCGCTAATTTTTTCAGCCCGAGGCTGATCCGCCTTGGGCGGAAATTTATCTGGCGGCACTCCCCCGAGCATAATATCTACGCCGCGGCCGGCCATGTTAGTGGCGATCGTCACCGCTCCCAACTTGCCGGCTTGAGAAATAATTTGCGCTTCTTGCTCATGATGCTTGGCGTTCAGAACCTGCGGCACAATTCCCTCTCTAGCAAGCATTTCCGCTAATGTTTCATTCTTTTCTATGGAAATCGTGCCTGTCAAAACCGGCTGGCCGATAGCATGGCGGCGCTTGACTTCGGCCACTACGGCTTTGAATTTTCCCATCTCGGTCCGATAAATCAAGTCATTCAAATCTTCTCTCGCCATCGGCCGATTTGTGGGAATCACCACAGTTTCCAATTTGTAGATTTTGGAAAATTCTTCGGCTTCGGTCACGGCCGTTCCGGTCATGCCCGCGAGTTTTTTATAAATTCTGAAATAATTTTGGAAAGTGATGGTGGCTAAAGTAAGCGATTCGCGCTGAACCTCCACTCGCTCCTTGGCTTCAATCGCCTGATGCAGGCCCTCGCTATAGCGCCGGCCATACATCAACCGGCCGGTGAATTCGTCAACGATGATAATTTCGCCGTCCTTCACCACGTAATCGCGATCGCGCTTGAAAAGCACCCGCGCTTTTAAAGCCTGCTCAATATGGTGCACTTCGGCAATGCCGCCGCTCGTATAAATATTATCCACGCCCATCATTTTTTCCATCTTGGCGATGCCGGTTTCGCTTAAAGTGGCGGCGCGCATTTTCTCGTCAACATTATAATCTTCATTCTCCACCAGCCGTTGTACCAATTCGGCAAATTTAAAATATTTATCGGTTGATTCCTCGGCCGGCGAACTGATAATCAAAGGCGTGCGCGCTTCATCAATCAAAATTGAGTCAACTTCATCAACGATGGCATAATTCAGGCTCCGTTGCACCATTGATTTAAGATCCGGCGCCATATTATCCCTTAGATAATCAAAACCGTACTCATTGTTCGTGCCATAAAGCACGTCGCAATTATAGGCTTCTTTGCGCGGCACTTCTGTTAGTTCCCCCTTGACAAAGGGGGTAAGGGGGATTTTACCGTCTTGTCCTCCTTGCAAAGGCCCGTCTCGCCTTCGGCTTGCCGAGGCGGAGGGATTAAGGAGGTTATTTTGGTCATTTGAATTTTGGTCATTGGGATTTGTTTGGTTATTGGTTATTGGGATTTGGTCATTCCGGACAGAATTATATTTAAACGCCTGCTCGTGGGTTATACATCCAACGCTCAATCCAAGAAAACTGTATACGCGCCCCATCCACTCGGCGTCGCGCTTGGCCAGATAATCGTTAACCGTAATCACATGCACGCCCCGGCCGGGCAAAGCGTTCAAATAAGCCGGCAAAGTCGCCACTAAAGTTTTTCCTTCGCCGGTTCTCATTTCCGCGATCTGCCCATGATGCAGTACCATGCCGCCCATTAGCTGGACGTCATAATGCCTTTGCCCTAAAACTCTTTTAGCCGCTTCCCGCACCACGGCAAACGCTTCCGGCAAAATTTCTTTTAACTTTTTCTCAATTTCATCGAAATTTGCCCCCTTGATAAAGGGGGTTTGGGGGATTGTATTTTCCACTCCCAATCTCTTTCTAAACTCCGCGGTCTGCACCCTTAACTCTTCGTCGCTCATGACCTGGTACTTTTTTTCCAAAGCATTGATTTGCTCCACTACCGGACGCAAAATTTTTACCATCTTTTCATTGGGATCGCCAAAAATTTTATCTAATAGACTCATATTAAAAGACACGCAAGAGCGTGCTGAATAATTATAAAAACAGATTAATCATATAATTAATCGGGTAAAAAATCAAGTTCAAGAATATCGACTAATGCTAATAAACATGATACAATATTACTGGTTCCTTCGAACTATGCTATGCGAAAACTTACTACGGTTCTCAAGTATGCATGCGCCATTGCTCGTTATGGGTCGCTCATGGAAGACTACTGTGACGGTTGGACCGTCCTGACTCCCGAGTGGTTTCCCGGAGCGGTGTGGCGCTCCTGCAAAGAAAGGTACGGGTTACCTTATTAACCCCCAAAACGCATACCGGCGTCTACTGCCGGTAAAGAAGGGCGAAACACCCAAACTCAAGCCTCAATCAGCAAACACTGCTGAAAGAGGCTCTTTTTTTACATCATCGCCCCCAACTTTTCTTTTTTCTTTTTACGCCCGATTATTTTATCCTTGTATTTTTTTATCACCAGATCCAGATGATCCTTTACTTTGTCCACGGCCTTAAAGACATCTTTTTCGGTTTTTTCCACGCGCAATAAATCGCCGTTTATCACCAAATTGGCTTCAGCGCGGTAAATTTCTCCCTTTAGATGATGCTTGGTGGTCCGCTCCACTTCAAAATGCGCGCTAATAATTTTTAAATTGCCCAAAAATTTTTCCAGCATGTCCATTTTTAGCTGCACATAATCCTTAAGTCTTGGCGTCAATTCCAAATTCGTGGCTTTGATGTTTAAGATCATAAAATAAATTGTTATTGTCATTGCGAGAAGCCTTGTACTCAAGGCGACGAAGCAATCTCTGGTTAGAAATACTAATTAATTTTAATAATTAATCTCTTTAAACAAAATTTAATTCATCAATCTACGGCATTTTCTTTTTATTGTCTTTTTTCTTACCAGAGATTGCTTCGTCGCTACGCTCCTCGCAATGACATTATGTGATTAAAATATCTTCTCCCAAATCCCTTTAAAGACTCCGCCGAATCTGGCCACGTCGCGGAAAGTTACCAAAACCACCAGCACCATCAACAGGATAAAGCCGACATTATGTATCACCGCTTCCACCTCCCTTTTAACCGGCTTTCTTTTAATCTTCTCAATAATTAAAAACAGCACCCGCCCGCCGTCCAGGGCCGGGAAAGGCAAAAAATTAATTACCGCCAAATTAATGGATAATAAAGCCGTAAATTGCATGAGGTAAACAAAACCCATCCGCGCCACTTCCCCGGTCAAAGTGGCGATGCCCACCGGTCCGGCCAAATCCGCGCTTACGCCCTGACCCATAATCAAACTTTTGAGCAGTTCGTAAAACGCCGCGATAATCACCCAAACTAAAATGAAAGTGGCCTTGACGCCCTCAAGAATCGCCAAATACCAAGGGTAGCTTACTATGCCGGTCTCGCTTAAAGCGACGCCGATGCCGCCCCGGCCGGTCTCGCTCATCATGATTGGCGCGATTTTTACATCAATCAACTCCTGGCCGCGTTTTATTTTATAGTCCAGCTGCTGCCCGATTTTATTATTCACATAATTCTGCAATTCGGAAAAATCGGAAAACTGCGTGTTATCTATGCTGATAATCGTATCGCCGATAATCAAAGCGGCTGATTCGGCCGGCGAACCCTTAACCACCTGAACGATCTGAATCTTGCGGTCGCTCACCTGCGCGCGCGCGTCCAGTGAAGAGCCATCCAGAGACTGCGGCAAGCCGACCATGAAGCCGACAATGATTAAAATCATGGCCAGCGCCACATTCATCACCACGCCGGCCGATAGCATCAACGCCCTTTGCCAAATCGGACGGCTGGCAAAGCTATCCGCTTCATTCTCGCCTTCGCCATTCTCGCCTTTAATTTTCACAAATCCGCCCAAAGGCAGCCAATTTATGGAATAAACCGTGCCGTATCTTTGCTCCGCCGGGCTGATCTCCCGCGAGCCTTTGATGAAATTAAATTTTCTCACCCAGCCCAAGATGTCAATCTCTCTTTTCTCGTCAATAATCGTTTCTTTGATTATCGTTGCTCCGCCCATCGGCGATGCGTCCTCAAGTTTTACCGCCACCGCTTCTTCCTCGGAAACTTTTTCTAATTTCCGCTCGCGCCAAACCTGCAGGCCGAAAGCTCTGGGCGGAAAGCCCAAGCCGAATTCTTCGGCTTTAACGCCGAATTTTCTGGCCATCATAAAATGCCCTAGCTCATGGGCGAACACTAGGACAGAGAGAACTATAATGAAAATGATTATGGTTAGAAACATAAAATAATAATTTTAAAATGTCATTGCGAGCCGCCCTTGTTCCGCTGACAGGCGGACAAGGCGGCGTGGCAATCTCTGGTCAGAAAGAAAAACGATAATAAATGAAATGCCTAATTAAGATGTTTGATTGTACTTAAAGAGATTTTGAATTTAATTGGTTAGTCTTTCTTACCAGAGATTGCTTCGCTTCGCTCGCAATGACAGTCAGCCTAGATCGTCATAATTTCTTCTTCTTTTTTGTCTTTAATTTTTTTCAGCTCATCATTCTTGCGGGAAATCTCTTCGTCCAATTCTTTGAAGAAACGAAATTTATCATCTTCGTTAATGGCTTTATTCTTGAAAGCCGCTTCAATCAGTTCTTTGATTTCATCTCTCGTCTGCCTTAAAGAAATTCTGGAAACCTCCATTTTTTCACTCAACTTCTTCACCAGTTCGTGGCGGTTTTCTTCGGTCAACTGCGGCACAACCAGCCTGATTTTATCGCCTTCATTGACCGGATTGATGCCCAAATCAGCGGCCACGATCGCTCTTTCAACGTCTTTAATAATGCTTTTATCCCAAGGAGAAATCACGATGCTGCGCGCTTCCGGCACGCTCACGCTGGCCAGCCCCAGAATTGGCGTTTTAGCGCCATAGGCTTCAACTAAAACGCCGTCTAAAATAGCCGGATTGGCCCGCCCGGTTCTTAGGGCGGAAATGTCTTTCTTAAAAAAATCAATTGTTTTCGTCAAATCATTCTGCTTGGCTTGGATGTATTGGTTCATAATATAAAATTTAAAATTATTATTTGCTTATCTGCCTTACCGCCAGGTAAATGACGCTGGGATTCTTCTGATCCACTAAGAGCTTTCGGCCCGCCCTGGTGGTGGGCAGCTGCTTTGACAGCCAATTCTTGCCGCCGTCCAGGGAGCGATAGAAAGTGGTATTAGTGACATAATAGATCTCGTTGGCGTCAACCGGGTTGGCCGCGATTGAGTTAATGGTGGCGCCGGACACCGGAGTGATTAACTCGATTTTTGACCAGCTGCTGCCGTTATCGGTTGATTTTAATAAGCCGTAGCTGGTGGCTAAAAATAAGGTAGGCTTGTCCGCCTTGATCATAATCAGGTCGCGGAAAGGCCTGTTGCTATTATATGCTTTAAGCACCTCCTCCAGGCTCTTCCAAGTAAGGCCGGAATCAATGGAGCGGAAGACTCCGTTGGCGGTGCCGACAAAAATATTTTTCACGTTTACCGGATTAAACACTATTTTATCAACTTGATTCTTAAATCTATTTAACGTTCTCCAGGTCGCGCCCTGATCGGAGCTCATGATGATTTCCCCGCGCGAAGTGCCGATAAAGACGTTGCTACTGTTCGTGTAATCTATCGCCAGCGCGGTAACGCTTACTTTTAAGTCATTATCAAAATATATCACCCCGAAGGTGCGGCTGCAATCCATTGATTTATAAACTTTATTAGTTCCCGTAGCGTAGATAACGCACTTGTTGGCCGGATCAACCGCGATATTAGTAACGGTTACTTGGCCGGAGTTCGCGGCCTGTTGCCAGCCTTCTCCGCCGTTATAAGTGAAAAATAAGCCGTTAGCGACGCTCCCGGCGTAAATCGCCAGGTTATCCTGGGGATCTGAAGCCAAGGCAACGGTATCGACCGCGGCCATGCTCTTTTTTGATCCAACCGTCAAAATAGACGCTTTCTGCTGCCAATTAGCGCCTTTGTTGGAAGACTTATAAATCCCTCCGTCAGTGGCGGCGCTATTTTTGCCGGCGCCCGTGTTAAAACTTAGCGAACAGCCGGACAGAGTTAAGGCCGCCGCGACAGCTAGAAATGCAAATTTTAATAAGGAAATCTTTTTCATAAACTTGAACTTAATTTTTAAATCAGCGCCAAAATTTTAAAATTTGGCAGTTCCTGTTATATTATTTAATTAAAAATTCTACACGCTTACCGCCACATTCTCTAGCGCTAATTTCGGATTGACGTTAGCGCCGATATACCCCTTGGCTTGCTTTAAAGCGCTGATTAAATTTAACAGTGATTTCAAGCTCAGTTTGTTCTTTGAAGCCGCCAATTCTTTGCTGAAAGCTTGATGCTGAACCAAATCAACCAGGTCCAGCTCCAACAGCACCAAATCTCTGGCTAAATTCTGCCAAATGTCAATTATTTTTCCGGCCGACTTGACCGACTCCTGGCCGCCAGGCTTTTCTCCCATGATATTTTCAATTGCTTTGAAGCGCTGATTCAGGTCAGGATTCAAAAAATCCATAAACGATCGCACATCGGCTTCATAATCTTGGTAATAGCTCTCGTCCTGCAAAAATTTTAAAGCCAGAGCCGGCCGGCCGGCCGCCAGGCGAGAAAAATTTTTCGCCTGGCTTCGTGAAGCCCGGTGATTCTTTACCAAATCGTCATAAATGGCGTCGCCGGTCGCGGGCCTAAACCTTAAAATTTGGCTGCGGGAAATAATGGTTTCCGGCAAAACTTCAAAATCAGTTACGGTTAAAATTACCACTACCTTGGCCTTTGGCTCTTCCAGAGTTTTCAGCAAAGCGTTAACCGCGCTTTCGCTCAGATGTTCCGCGCCCTTAATAATGCCGATTTTATAGGAATTTAAAAATGAACTCAAACTTAAACTTCTGATGAAATCCCTTACCTGTTCAATGGAAATATTTTTTTTGTCGGCCGGCTTTTTGATTAAATAAATATCGCCATGAATGCCTTTAACCGCTTGCTGGCATGACGGACACTGACCGCAAGGTAAAACCGGGGAATCTTTGGCTTCGCAAACCAAGCTTTGGGCAAAGTAATAAGCGGCCGTGGTTTTTCCGATATTGGCCGGTCCGCTAAAAATAAAGCTGCCGGAAACATTTTTTTTAGCTAAACTTTTGGCTAAAAACTCAAAAATATGGTCATTACCGATCAAAGGCCAGTTTAATTTAATACCGCTGGTTTTCATGAACACATTATAACAAAATTAATTGCCTTTATCAACGGGTTGACTTTTTTCTCTAAAATTAGTATTATAACGGCATGAATAATAATTTCAAAAAAATCGCCTTGCTTATAGGCGATGTCGCCATCCTTTATTTTTCTTTGTATCTTACTTTAATGGCAAGATACTGGGGGGGATATTCGGAAAAAATCTGGTCAAACCATTTCTGGCCGTTTACCGCGATTTTCATTTTATGGCTGATTGTTTTTTATATCTCTAATTTGTACAGCCTGAATTTGGCGGTTAATAATTTAAAATTTTATCAATCCGCCGGCCGAGCCATTCTTATCTCCGGCCTGATTTCAGCCGCTTTTTTTTACTTACTGCCGCAAATCGGCATCGCGCCAAAAAGAAACTTGTTCATTTTCATCATCGTCTTCGCCGCTCTTTTTTATCTTTGGCGGAATTTTTATAACTGGTCGCTGAAATCGTATCTGCCGAAAAACAATATCGGCATTGTCGGCTACAATAATTTAGTCGCGGAAATTATCAAAGAGTTTAAGCAAAAACCTCATCTCGGTTTTAATATCAATTTTATCGTTGACGACAAAAATCCAAAAAACGGCCCGGAGATCAAGCTGATCTCCGAATTGGAAAATTTAATCAGCCGAGGCGGCTTGGATGCGATTATTTTATCTCAAGATCCCCACCAATCGGAAAATTTAAGAATCGCGCTGTTTAATTGCCTGCGCCATAGAGTTAATTATGTAAGCCTGCCTGATTTCTATGAAACCATCACCGGCAAAGTTCCTCTGGACAACATCAACCAAATGTGGTTTTTGGAGAATTTAAATGAAAATAAAAAAATCTGGTTTGATCGCCTGAAAATAATTTATGATTTTATTTTTGCCTTAATTATCTTAATTATCACTCTGCCCTTTTGGCTGATAATCGCCATAGCAATAAAACTGGAAAGCCGCGGACCGATCTTCTTTATAATGGACAGAGCGGGGCATAATAATAAAATCTTCAGATTAATAAAATTTCGCACCATGAGAGAAGAAGGCAATGACCGCTCGCCCACCCGCGCCCGGGATTCGCGCATTACCAAATTCGGACGATTTTTAAGAAAAACTCGGATTGACGAACTGCCGCAAGTGATAAATATTTTGCGCGGCGAAATGAGTTTTGTCGGCCCCCGGCCCGAACGGCCGGAGTTATCCGAGACCCTGGAAAAGCAAATCCCCTTCTACGGCCAAAGAACTTTGGTAAAACCCGGCCTAACCGGCTCTGACCAAATTTCCGGCGAATATCATTCGCCGTCCGAGGCCGATAGCTTAAAAAAACTGCAATATGATCTCTTCTATATAAAAAACAGGTCCGTCTATTTGGATCTGTCAATTTTACTTAAAACCGTGGCCACGGTACTCTCCAGCAAAGGCATGTAAAAAAATGGGGGTACCCCTTAGGATACCCCGTTAATTCTTGATGCCGTTCCATAACCTGGAAATGTATTCCCAAGTTCCTTTGTCCATAAGGGCAAAAGCGGCGAAGTACAGAATCACTCCGACTCCCTTGTCGGCGCTGGCCGGCTCTCCAAAAAAAAGAATGCCGCAGATCATCGTCGAAATAAGATAAGTGCCAAACATTACCAGCTTCTTAATGGCGATGCTGGCGCCTCCCTTGTAGCTTAAAAGGTTAAACGCCCACATGCCCACGACGATCAGGCCGATGAGAGCGGACACCGCCCAAAGCTTTGGCGTCGAACCGGAGAAGTCAAAGATGATGGAACTTTTGCCAATCGCTAGAAGAATAACCACACAAAGTAAAAAGGTGATTAGTCCACCCCAAAAGTTCTTGACAAAGGGATCAATCTTCTTGACTTTCTGCGTGATGCCCTGGTTGATGGCGGTGGAGAGCATTACACCAAATGATAGCCAGACCCAAAGCGGCAGTTTGGCAAACTCGCTAAGCGACGGCCAACCAAGAATGGCGTAACCGGCAAGAATGGCAACAGCTACTCCTAACCACTCCCGCCGGTTGAGCCGGTGGTTGAAAAAAAACCTGTCAATCAGAGCGCCCGGGACAATTGATATAGCGATGATAAAAGTACTCACTCCTATATCGCCGTCGTAGTAAAAAACGCCGCAACCTAAAACAACAGCAAACACCGCGAAAAAACCGGATAAACAAGAACCGAGAATGTCCACCCGGTCTCCGATAAGCTTTATGCCTTTTATTCGCACCGCCGCGTATCCGGTAATAACCTGCACTAACCCAATAATCATAGTGGCTAAAAAAACATGCGCCAAACTGGCGCTAATGTTGCCCACCACTTTCTGCAAAATCTTAACCGCAGTTTTCGTGCCCGCCTCATAAAGCGTCCATTTCATCCACTTTTCACCCACATTTAAATTCATATTCGTACCTCCTTTCTGTTATTTTGAATTTTCTGTTGCCAAGGAACAAATTTGTTTTGGCCAAACATTAAGTTTGACATTATATTTAAACATAACTTTAAAAATAAATCAAGCATGCGCGATAAGATTATACGGCGATCGGTTTTTCGCCTATCTTAACTTTAAATTAGTTATTTATTTTTTAAATAATTAACAATTTTGTTGGCGATAAAAATATCCGTGGCCTCCCGAGATTCATAAGTCATACCGCCGGTATGCGGAACGATAATACAATTGTTATTTTTCTTGGCGTATTCCACTAAGGGATAATTGCTAAAACCGGAGGCGAATTCCACTTCTCCGGCCAAGCCGTCCGCGGCATAGCCGGCAATCATTTTATTTTTCAACGCCATGAGCAGATCTTGCTCGTCCACAATTTTACCGCGAGCGGTATTAATTAAATAGGCGCTCGGTTTCATTTTGGCGAATACTTGTTTATTAAACATCTTCTCCGTTGCCGGGCTTAAATGGACATGAAGAGAAATTACATCGCTATTTTTAACCAGAGTATCAAAATCAACCTTGGTCGCGTTAAATTTTTTAAAAACATCGTCGCTTACCAGCGGATCGCAAGCTATCACTCTCATGTTAAAAGCATTGCCGTATCTGGCCAGCCACTTGCCCAGCCGGCCCAAGCCAACGATCCCTAGGGTCTGGCCATATAAATTATGCCCTTTGAATTTTACTTTGTCCCATTCATAATTCTTTACCGCATCAAAAGCAAAAGGGTTCAGCCGCATTAAATCAATCATCAAGCCAAACGCCAGTTCAGCCGTGCCGGTAATCGTACTCAAAAATTCCGTTTCCCCGCGCAAGCTTAAAATTTTTATGCCCCGCTTGGCCGCGTAAGCCAAATCAATATGGTCCAAGCCCGTGGTTGGCGAAGCGATAATTTTCAGTTTGGCTCCCCTAGCCATTACCGCCCGATTGATATGCAAACCAAGTTGGACAAATAATATTTCATAATCAGAAATTTTTTTCAAAAGTAATTTCTGGTCAGTCTCAATATCGTCAATCGCGCAATATTTTTTTAAAATCTTTCTCGCTCCAGCCGCTAAATTTTTACCCGTGGTATTAAGCAATTTATATGTCATAACCTTTGGCTCTTAATTTTTTAATCTTGAACTCGGCGATTTCAAAATCAACCAAACCGTTTATGTCAACGCTCCACTCCTCGCTCATGATGTACGGCCGGGAAATTCGGCCGAACAAATTGCCGGCCATTATCAAATCTCTTCTCGTTAAATAAATGGCGCAATTCCTCTTGTAAACTTTAGCTGGCGCGTCTTGGCGCCGGGCGGTAAAGGCGCCTTCTTCTTCCAGTAGGGGCAGTATTAAATCGTCTTCAATTTTTTTCAATTTTTTTAAGGAAAAATCCGGCAATTCTTTCATGGCCATTACCGAATCCGCGCCGCTGTCAACGATTTTTTTAATGCAATCGTCAAGATGGGAGCCGAGCCGCAGAGGCGCGGTCGGATGAAGCATCATAATATAATCATATTCTTCGTTCAAATTTTCTTTAAGCCAATTAACAGCGTGCTGCAGCACCGGAATATCCGGAGTGTCATCTTGCGCTAATGAAACCGGCCGGACAAACGGCGCTTCAGCGCCAAGGCTTTTAGCCACTTCAATAATTTCCGCGTCATCGGAAGAAACAATGTATTTCGTCAGGTATTTGCTGTTGAGCGCCGCCTTGATGGCATAAGCGATTAACGGCTTACCGCCCAGCGGCTTGATATTCTTTCTTGATATGCTCTTTGAACCGCCTCGAGCCATGGTAATGCCTAATATTTTTTTTCCCTGATACATAAATATTTTAAAATTAGTTAATTGCTTTATCTTCCCAGTTATATATCCATTTATCGCCAACGCGGGAGGCGAAGCGTCCGCGATAATAATCGCGATTTAGCATTTCTTCATGCGTTAATTTTCTCTTTTCCTGGCCGACGGCAATCCGCCATTCCGGCATTTCCGCCTCAACTCTCTGGCTCTGTTCCGCTCGAGGCAACCGGCAAAAATCCACCAATCTCCTTAACTCTTCCACGTTCAAGGAAATCGGTCCATCCTTGGTTTCACTTTTGTTTAAAGACGTAAAATGCCTTTCAATGTAATCGGCGCCGAACATCGCGGCGATCATCGAGGCTTTAAGGCCGTCGTTTTCAACCTTGGTATGATCCGACCAGCCAACCTGATCGCTGTAATTTTTTAACCATTTTAACCGGGCGAAATTACACATCTCAAGCGTGTTGGGATAGCTGGTCACGCAATGCAAAAAGGTGGCTTTTTTGCCCTTGTCTTTTATGATTTTCACGGTTTCAATTATTTCCTCGTCAGTAGTCGCGCCCGTAGAAACAATCAAATGATCAAAAACATCGCATAATTCTTTTATCATCGCGTGGCTGGCACAGTCATAGCTGGCAACTTTAACAATTTTTTCCGGCCAAGGAAGCTTAGCGGCAAATTCAATTCTTTTTCGGGAAAATATCGTCATTAAAGGTACGATTTTATTTTTTACCGCTTCATCAATAAACCACTTATAATCATCTTCAGCCAAATCAAGTTTGGCGAGTCTTTCATACTCCTGCGCATAAGGCCGCTTAATGGTCTTAACTACTCCATTGTTTTTAATATAACCATCATCAAACCTTTCCCGATTAGTCAAATCTTCGGCAAAAATTATTTGCCCTTTAACATAATCGGCGCCGGCCACGGCCGCCTCCTTAATCATCCGGCCGAGTATCTCCCGGTCGCCCAAGTGGTTTTGGCAAACTTCGGCGATAATTTTTGTCATAAAAAAAGTTCATTTATTTTATTGTCTAGGCAATATTTTTTGTAATCTAAATTTTTTATCGCGTTTGTTGTCGTCATATTTTTAAATAATCATTAATGATCTTTTCGGCGGTATATTTAACGCCGTCGGTTGTTTTATATTTATCCATCAAATACTGATTCATTTTTTTAACATTCTTTCGGTACTCCGCCTTAAAATCCAACAATTCCTCCAACGGCTGTCCGCGATAAATTTTTCCCAAGCCGATTTTTTCCAAACATAAATTATTAAAATATATTTCCGGATCGTCGTTTTTATCATAATCAGGCGCGATCAAGGGAACCCCGGTGAATAAAGACAGCCAGACCGAACCCCAGCCGCTACGGGCAAAATGCAAAAGAATTTCCGAGCTATAAATAATATTGGGCAGAGCTTTTTCGCTGCCGGCAATTTTTTCCGGCTGGTTGGCATACAGTTTCAACCCTATCTGCCGCGCCTCTTGGAAAAGCCGCTCCTGTCCCGGAATGCCGGTAATCGTAACATAAATCCCCTGCTTTAACCCCTGATATTCCGTCCGCGCCGGCAAGGCGGCGTTCGGCGGCGTCAAAATTTCTGTTTTAAAACGCGGCCGGCGGTCTTGCAAATATGAAAAAGTTGACGGCTCGGCGATAAAATGAAGATCATGGCCGGCTTCAATTTTTTTATAAATCGGAATCATCTTTTCAAACAATTTTTTTCCGGCCGTAATTTCTTTAACTGCCAGGCCGCGTTCCAAAATTTCTGAAATATAGGCAAAACTGGCCAAATAAGCGGGCTTAACCGGAAAATTGATTCTGGGCGCGCGCGTTATGGTCAAAGCTATCTCCCGGCGGGCGAGTATTATTTTCTTGCCGGAGAAAGTTTCGACCTTAAGGTTTTCTTTAAAATACTCGTCTATCTTTTTCTGTATTTTTTTATAATTTTCCAAATGAAATTTAAGCGATTCTTCATAGCTTTTCTCTCCGTAAAAAACCGACTTCAAATAACCGCCCAAAGTTTCGTCAAGTAAAATCTCTTCCGAGCGCTCGGCGATTATTTTGCCGAATTCCTCAATCATAATCTTTTTCTGTTTTTCTCCGTAGACCCAGGGGACGATAATTCCAAACCGCGTACCGGTTTTTTCCTCAAGCAAATCGTTAACCGCTAAAGCCAATTCAGTCGTTCGCAAAAACGGGCCAAAACCATAAGCGAAATTCAAAATAATGTATTTCATGCGGATTGAGTTAATTACTTGGCAATATTTATACGCCGCGATAATAAACGCGATCAATGGGCTTAGAGACGATTTTTCCAAAAATATGCCAGGCGTCAAAAAGCAAGCCGGGCTTCTTCATGGTATTGGCCAATTGATAAATATTAAAATCTAAATATGAATTGTGATTATTCAAAATCAATACGCAATCAGCCGATCTAAAACCGTCTCTTACGCTGGAATATTTAAATCCGGCCCTTCTAATATTCCTTTCGCTCACGACGGGATCATGAACAAAAATATTTTTATACCGTTTTTTAAGTTTTTTAATGATCTCCACTGAAGTTGAATATCTCATATCGTCGGTTTCCGGCTCGCCTTTAAAAGCCAGCCCGGCCACGAATATTTTCATATTTTTCTTTTTACCGTTGCTTTTGGCAAACCGTTCCACAATGTCCGCCACATAATCTATCATACCGTCGTTTACCGCCCTGGAGATGATCGGCAGTTTAGGTCTATAGCCGTGGCTCCTGGCCGATTCGGACAAAATATAAGGATCTTTGGTAAGGCAATAACCTCCTACCCCCGGACTTGGTTTGGGAATTAAAGAGCGTTCATAACCGTAATTGGCCGCCTGAATAATATCATAGCTGTTTAAACCGAACTTATCGCAAATCAGAGCCACTTCGTTGGCGAAAGAAAAGGTTAAGTCGCGGTAAGTGTTATTCAACAGCTTAACTATCTCGGCGCCCTCAAGACTGTCAACCAGAACAACGGAACTGGTTAAATTATTAAACAGCTTAACGGTTAAATCTGCGCTTTTTTTATCATACCCGCCGATTACTTGCGGCAAGCTTCTTAATTCATTCAAGGCGTCGCCTTCAATCGTTCTCTCGGGAGCGAAAGCGACAAAAAAATCTTCACCGGCTTTTAACTTGGTTTCCTTCTCTATGGTTTTGACCACTAAATTACGGCAAGTTCCTATCGCCACGGTGGAACGCAATATTATCAAATCATTCTTTTTTAAAAGACCGGAGATATAAGACAGGGCTTTCTTGAGCGGCCGATCGTCAACTTTGCCGTATTTATCAATCGGGGTGCCGACGCAGATTATATAAACATCGCTCTCGTTGCTGTCAAAATTATGCTTAACATAAAATCTCTTATTCAAATACCTGTCCAAATAATTTTCAATGCCTTCTTCATGAATATGAATCTTTTTTTTTCTAAGATTTTCCACTATCTGCTTGTTCTCGTCCACCCCGATTATTTTAAATCCGCAGTCAGCCAAAACAAAGCCGAGAGTAAGTCCGACATAGCCAAGTCCGACGATAGAAACGATCCTGGTCCGCACCTCCGAGTTGCACCACAGCTCAAAAAAAGAAAAGATATCATACGGCCTGCCCTTTTTATCCACGGTAACCAGCACTTCCAATCTCTTGGTTTTGGTGTGTCCCCGGTTGATCCCCTCGATTGTCTGATTAAGCATCTCGCTATAAGTCAAATCATTGTCAAATACAATCGGCTGCCGATTAATAATATCATTAATTTCGGAATTAACATCGGCGCCGGCCAGCAATGCCCGGCGGATGTCGCCATCCGTCACCAAACCAATCAATTTATTTTTTTTGTCAACGGCCAAGGCGATGCCCCCCGGAGTCTCTGGGGCTATCCGTTTTGAATTCTCAATTATTTCCATCACCCGTTTGATGGACATATTGGATTTTATCAAAGACGCTTTCGCTCTGTCTTTCATATTTTTTGCGATTAATAATTATTTTTTCGCTGTTAAAAAATGCGCCTGCGCCAACAATTTTGAACCTTTAAAAGGATAGGGCATGACCAGGCCGCGCAATTTATAAACAAAATTATAAAAATCAGCCAAAACTTTTTCTGCTTTTTGGCCAACCGGCGTAAACAGCGGAAAAGAACTTACGTAAAAAGTATCTACTTTTTGAAAACCGACTTTTTCCGCCGCTTTGCTATAATCTTTTGGCTTATCCGCGTTGCGAAAATAATCTTCTTTCAATTTTGAACCGGAAATTTTTTTGAAATACCGAAAAATATCATTGAAAATTTGAATTGATTTCTTTTTGGGAACATTTAAAGAAATCATCACTCCGCCCGGCCTTAATACCCGATATTGTTCGGCGTAAACCCGGCTATAATCTTTAAAATGTTCAGCCAAACCAATAGAAACGGCTAAATCAAAACTGTTGTCGGCAAAAGGCAATTTTTCAGCATCCGCTTTAATGATTTCGCCCAGGCCATGGTGATTGGCGAAATTCTCTCGCGCCAAAGCCACCGACTTATCGGAAATATCCGTGGCCGTTACCCGCAAATTCAAATATTTATTTAAATACAACGATATTGTTCCTCGGCCGCAACCTACCTCTAAAGAATTCTTAGAACCGTATTTTTCCGCCTGGCGGCCGATATATTCAAAAAAATGATAAAGATTGAATTGCCGCTGGGTTGCGGGTTTCCGTCCGACCGGCACATAGACATCGGATTCCTCGCCCGCCTTTTTCTTTTTTGCTTCGGCCCATTTTTGTTCAAATTGTCGGTTGTTATTCATAATTTTTCCGCGGTTACTATTAAGGTATCCGTTTTATCAATCGCGGCTAACATATTGGCGTACTCGCGATCCAGCGCGGCCGTCCTTAAGTAAGGCCAAGAGATATGACCGCCGGGCTTATTTTTCGATAACCAATAAAGATGATTGGCCAACGGATATCTCTGATAACCATTGACTATTATATTGGAAAAACCGGCTTTGGCTAAAAACTTCGCTATGCTTTCTCTGGTATGGAGTATCAAGTGTTCGCTCCAAAATGTAAAAGACTTAAAAGCTTCATGCTCGAAGAAAGAAATTAAAAAATCACGCGCATGCGGTATTTCAATAATGATTTTAGCCCCCTTGACCATCTTTTTTCTTATAGTAATCAACGTATCTATGGGGTCGGTAAAATGTTCTAAGACATGAAACAGCGTAATAACCTCATAGTTGTCATCCCGGGCATCTTCTATTGACGAATAAACTTTATATCCTAAATCGGATAAACATTTGCGCGCGACGTCTTGAGGTTCCACGGCCTCGGTTTCTAAGGCAACCGGCGACAATAAATCTAGTATTCCGCCAACACCCGTTCCTATATCCAGCCATTTTTTATTGGAAATCAGCATTTTAAATTGATCATACCGGCGTTGGGTATCTTCCATTTTGGAAACTAAAGCTGTTTTTCTGTCCGGCGCGCCTTGATAGCTGAAGCCTGGCTTTTCTGAATAATGCGAAATATCCATATGGTCTGAGCGTGACAAAAATATTACGCCTGATTTTCCGCATTTTAAAACAGCCACATCGTCGCGGTCGCGAACTTTTGGAAAATAAGGCGCTATCGTTTCACTGCTGCAAATCCCCAATTCAATCAACAAATCTTTGATTTTATTTTTCGTCTTCATATTTGATTAGTTATGACTAAATGATTTCTGCTTTCCTTGAAGCTATTTCTTTAAATAATGTCGGCTGCCCCTGAACTTCAGATCTGCCTCTGTTTTGGGAAAATAAACCCTTTTAAAAGAATCTATCATCGCTTCGGCTTTTAGGCTGCAGGCTTTCTTGTTTTCTTTAAATAGCTTTACTCGCTTATTAAAATGATTCTTAATCAAAAAGGAATTTGCCGCGAAGAGCGCCGAGTAAACTTCATCATCGGGCAAATCGGTAAAATTGACAGTCAATCTTTCCGAATTCTTAAATTTGTCAAAAAAATCCGCCGGACCGGCTAATTTTTTATCCTGGATGGCCTGATAATATAACGGACTGCCGGGAAAAGGCGTCGGCGGCCTGACGGTTCTTAATTGCCCCAGAGTATCATACTTAATCAAAAATTTCACAATATCCCGTAAACTTTTTCTGGTATCGCCGGGATTTGCCCAAATAAAATTTAATCCCGGGTGTATCCCCGCTGCTATGGTATTTTCAACCGCCCGATAATTATCTTCAACCGTAGTGCGCTTGCCCATTAAATTTAAAACGTTTTGATTGAGCGACTCTAAGCCTAAATTTAAAAATTTACAACCGGAGGCTTTAAGCATCTTTAAAATTTCTTTATTTTTAGCCAACTCTACCCGCGCGTTGCAAGAATATTTTACCGGTATTTTTAATTTTTTAAGCATTAAAACAAACTCTTTTATTCGGCTTAGGCTAGGCAGCAGCATTTCATCGCTGAAACGGAAATAAGTTATGCCATACCTGGAATTAAGCAATTTCATTTCCTTGAATATATTATCCAAACTTCTTAATCTTATCCCTTTTTCCATGCGATAGCAAAAACTGCACCGGCCAACGCACCCTCTTGAGGTGGCGATGGGAAAAACTTTATCATCGGGTTCGCTGCCGATGAACAAGGAACGGTCGAAATATTTTTCTATGGGAAATAAATCCCAGGCCGGAAAAGGAATCTCGTCTAAATTTGCTATGGGAGCTACGCTCTTGTTGACGATTACCTTGTTACCCACCCTAAAAGCGATGCCGTCTCTTTTTCTTAAATCTTTCCGGTTAAGTATGTCGTCGACCAGCGGGGCGATAACCTTCTCGCCCTCGCCAAGCACTATGATGTCCGCCGCCGTATCCTTTAGAATATATTCCGGAATAGCCGTTGGCCCGTGTCCGCCTAAAATAAATTTGGCCTTCTTTTTATGCCCATTAACAATGCTTGCCAACGGGCGCATTGTTTCTACGTATCTGGCGGCCAGAAAACCAACGCCTACTGCATCAAAATTATTGTTGTCTAAATAATCGGCTAATTCTTCGTTAGGCTGGTGAAAAATATCTTGAGAATATATTTCCACTTTATGGCCGGCCAACCTTAAAACCGAAGCCAGATAAGCCGGTCCAAGAGGAAAATAATTGTCATCCTGATAAGTGTCTGGCACTATAAAAAGTATGCTGCCCTTTTTTTTCGCGTCATAGTTTGGCATATTTTATATTTTACCGCCATAAGCCTTAACGGCCAAGCGCCAGTTGAATTATTTGATTATATTTATTATTGCGTTTTCGGCTCTAAGGCTGGACCGCCCGTCGCAATTTCCTAAAAAATCCTCCAGGAATTCATTTTTACCGGCTAAATCGGCAACCTGGTATTTATCAGAATTCAAGAGATGCTTTTCCAGATCCTCCTCTGTTTTCGCGTAATTCGCCAACTCCGGATAATCAGTAAAATAATCCCACTCTCTGTCAGTAATTAAATCGCCGAAATAAGGCGTAATCAGCGGTTTATTAGCCGCTATCGCCATCAGGCAGGTAGTGGAAAGATGGGAAATCACTACGGTAGAATTTTTTATTAAATCAAACGCGTCTCTAAAATGTATAATCTCTAAATTTTTAATATCGCCTTTAAAATTATCGTTAAAAATTTTCTTCAAATATTCAGTATAGTGGGGAGCCATTTTTACTTTGATTTTCACGTCAATTTCGGGATGTTTAAAAGCAAAATTAATAACCCATTTATGGAAAGCGGCGGTCCGTTCATACGCCCGCTTCATCTTTTCCTTATCATCTATCAAATATACAAATTTCTCGTCCGGATGAAAGGAAAAAAACAAGACTTGCTTTTTTAAATCTTTATTGTCTTTCGCTAAGGCAAAATACTCATCCAATCTGGGCATGCCAACTACTATTAATCGATTTTCGGCCAGATCGGAAAAATTGGAAAAATCGCTCTTCAGCAGTTCGTCTTTTACTTTTTGGCTGTAAACCAGCATCGCGGTTCCTCTGAATTTATAACTGGCTAAGTTTCTATCCGCTCGCGTGGCCTGGGCGTCGCCGGGCAGCAGCCCCTCTTTGTGTAAAACGATGTAAGGAATGCTATCTTCCTCGCACACTTTTTCAACTTCCTGCTGGTCGGGGTAGCCGAAATTACCGCACAAGATCGCGTCAAAATTAATTAATTTACGCAGCCGGGGAAACATTTTCTTCAAAAATAAATAATAATTTTTTTTTCCCTGTTTACAGAAATCATGAGTGTGATAATTTTCCTCCGTTAATTTTTCCGCCTCCGAACCTTTAATAAAATAATAAAAAATTATTTGAAAATACGTCCGCCAAATGACAATATATTTTATGCGCCCGCTGTAAGTCATCATCGCCCTGATATCGTCAATAAAAACGCTTCTACCCATGCCTAAAACCGTATAGTTGCCGCGGCATTTCGGGTTCATCGTTTTAGCAGCCAGCCAAAGGGCCAGGGCGGCAAGATCGGGCCAATTCAAAAATAAGCTAAGCTTAATTAAAAACCGGACGGAAACATCTTTTATTTTATATTTTATTTTTTTCAATATTACCGGCATAAGGTTTTTTTTGCTTTATATCGGCATTAAGATTGTATAATTCGGGCTTGCCCTTTAAGTAGTCAACCACGTCTTCAGCCGAAAAATCGGGATTATGCGGATAAAAATTATCATAAACTCTACGGATCAATTCATAGTCCTTTGGCGTGTCCAGCGTCAAGCGCAGTTCCGGCCAGCGCATTTTCCCGGCCGCGTTCCAAATCCCAATTTTATATTTTTCCGGGTGGGTATAAATATACAAAGCAACATGCTCATGATGCTCCGGATCAGTAACCAGGCTTTCCGTTTCTTTAAGAACCGAGTAAGGGAAGACTCTCATGTCAAAGCCTAGAGAAAAAGTCTCACCGATTTCATTTGAGACATAGTCATATTTGCCGTCTACCAGCATATTAAGCAAATAATCAACCTGCCGCCAGTCAACCAGCGGACTATCGGCCATGCCTTCAACAATAATTTCCGCTCGGCACATTTCAGCTGTTCGTAAAACTCTTGCCAGCACGTCATCTTCACTGCCTCTGAAATATTCATACTTTTTTTCTTCGCAGAGTTTTATAATGGCATCATCAGCCGGGTTAACGGTGGTGGCAACGCAAATTTCATCAATATATTTGCTTCGATTTAATCTTTCGATTATTCTGGTTAAAACCGGTGCGCCGGCCAAAGGCAGTAAAACTTTCCCTGGCAAGCGGGTAGCGCTCATTCTGGCTTCAATCGTGGCTACCACCTTTTTACCGTTGATCATAAAATTTGATGGTTTTTTTTAATATCTCGGCTTGTTTTAAGGCCTTTCGCCAATCCCAATAATTGGTTTTGAAGGCTAGAATCTGCGGCTGAACTTTTTCCGCTACCGGACATAAGCCGCGCTTATATTCCTGCAATTGGCCCTGATACAACTTATTGATGACAATTTCTTTGCCGGAAAAATCCAAACGTTGGAACATCGGCTCCAAATAAGTCAATTTCCAGGCGGCGTAAATCCCGTCGCCGCCGAACTCCATAAATTTTTTCCTGAAATCAGCCCACTTTATTCGCGGATGAACCAACCGCACCGCCAGCGACCAATAGGAATTTCTACATCCGGCGGGGGTTTGCTGCGGCTTCAGCCAGCTTATCCCTTTCATTGGCTTTAAAAATAAGTTAGCCGCGTCAATCCGGCGCTGTACTAATTCTTCAAGATGCTCTAGCTGGCCCAGCGCCACAGCGGCGCATAATTCGGGCATACGGTAATTATACCCCAAAGAGACATGGCGATCATAATTTGGATTTTGAATATCATTTTTTGCGATTTTTCCTTTTTTGGCGCTCACCGCGGCATAGCCTAAAACTGAAAATTTTCTTAATTTTTCAGCAAATTCCCGCCTGTCTGTAAGCACCACTCCGCCCTCTCCCGAAGACATGTGTTTGCTATTTTGAAAACTAAAACTGGCAAAATCGCCAATGTTTCCGACCAGCTGATTTTTATATTTTCCCAAAAAGCATTGAGCGTTATCTTCAATCACAAGGAGATTATGCTTGCGCGCAATTTTCATTATCGCATCCAGGTCTGGCGCAAGGCCGTATAAGGCGACTGTTATAATCGCCTTAGTTCTCGGCGTGATTAACTTTTCAATCGAGGCCGGATTGATGACGAAGGTATCTTCAATCACATCGGCAAAAATCGGTATCGCGTCCTGCTGGAGAACGGCCATGGTGGTTGAAGCCATGGTTAAAGGCGGGACAATCACTTCGTCTCCCGGTTTTACGCCAGCCGCATATAAAGCGGAATGCAAAGTACAAGTTCCGTTAACGTGAGCGACGGCGAACTTCGCGCCGAATTTTTTAGCAAAAGCTTCTTCAAATCTACCGATCATATTGCATCCGGCCGAAGTGCGAAAATTCGTAGCCAATACTTCTTTTACATATTGCAACTCTTTGTTGCCGACGCGTTTAATAATTTTTTTCATAATGCTTTTTGGTTATCAAAATTTTATTTAACAAAACAGAATCTATGCCAGAATTCTCAAATACCTGCCAGGCGTCTGCCGGGGACATAATGATAGGAAATCCGTGCAAATTAAACGAGGTGTTTAAAATCGCTCCCACGCCGGTAATATTTTCAAATTCTTTAATCAGCTGATAATATTCAGGGTTGTCTTCTTTTTTAACAAGCTGGGGACGAGCGGTAAAATCCGCCGGATGCAAAGCCCCGAGCAGATCCTCGCGCGCTTTTCCCGTAGTTTCAAACCCCAGGGTCATAAACGGTGATAAAATATTTTTTGGATTAACGAGATAATCGTTGGCTCTTTCAAAAAGAATACTGGGGGTAAACGGCATCCAAAAATCTCTGTTTTTTATTTTCTCGTTAATCTTTTGAACTATATTCGGAAATTTAGGGTTAGCCAGAATCGATCTATTGCCTAGGGCCCTGGCTCCAAATTCCATTCTGCCGACGCACCGGCCGATAATTTTTCCATCAGCCAGCATGCGCGCCACTTCTTTAGCCGAAATATCCACATCAATTTTATATTTCCCGGCCAAACCCTTCTCTTTAATCATGCTTTTAACGCATTGATCGGAAAATTCCGGCCCTAGATAAACCGTAGCCAAGGGCTTTATTGAAGTCGCGTCAATTCGGCCGTTATTTCCTTTCAAGGCATCGTACATTGCTTTATAACAAACTCCGATCGCCAAAGATTCGTCGCTTCCGCTTGGACAAACAAAAAAATTTTCCACTTCCGGAAGTTCGGCGATTTTTTTCATTGCCTTGATATTCATCGCTATGCCGCCGCTGAACACCGCTTTTCTTATTCCTGTTTTTCCAACGGCATTCTTCACCCATCGGGTTAAAATCTCTTCAATATATTTTTGCAATCCGCCGGCAATGCCATCGAATCTGCAGCCTTCTAACTTTTCTTTAAAATAATAGTAATGATCTTTCGGCTTTTCCTTATACTTAAATTCCAGGCCGTCAACATAAAGGGTCTCTTTAAAAACTTCGTAGGGTTTCTTCGCGTAATATGGCTTGGCATAAGGAGCCAAACCCATAACTTTATACTCATGCTCGTTTGGCTTCATGCCCAGCAAAAGCGTTATATACCGATAAAGCCTGGCGAGATTGAATGTTTTACTCTCGGTTATTCTTCTTATTTCACCGTTTTTTACGGTGCTGATGGTGGCGCTTAATCCATCGCCATAAGCATCGGCCGTGAAGATTAAACAATCTTCATTTCTAAACGGACTGCCAAAATAAGCGTAAAACGCATGCGCGGTGTGGTGGTCCAGGCGAATTATTTTACTTTTATCCACCCCGATGTGATTTGATATTATATCGCGGATAAATTCTTTGTAGGTTCGGCATTCGGTTTCTTCGTTTGTAAAATCTATCTTATCCCATCCGCCCGGATATTGATCGTAATCAAGTTTATCTTTAAAAACTTCCAGCCAGCTAACTTTTTTATTTTCATAAATTTTCGGATACCAATATTCCCTTTGCGATCTCACATAATCTTCAATGGAAAAATTTGAAAATTTTTTAGTTACCTGGGCGTAACCACCCTCATTAAAAGTCCCGATAGCGACGATATCCAATTCCTCCCCTTTGATACCCCCGGTTTTAAGGCAATATTCAATCGCGTTTTTTGGATAAGCCATATCATTCTTATGTCGGGTATACCTCTCCTCGGACACGCAAGCGATAATTTTTCCATCTATCATGAGACAAGCGGTTGATAATTCGCCGATGCTTAATCCTAATATTTTTTTAATCTGTTTATTCATAATTTTTTAGCTCTTGAATAAACTTCTCCAATCAATCTTAAATCGCGTTTTCCGTCCGCTGTCCGGCGCGAAAAAAATATTAAATTTGAATAAGCGATTGCCGCTATCATTTAATTTCCGGGATAAGCCCGTAACAGGGCCGTATGGACAAATGCCTGTGGATATTAAAACCTTTTTTATTTATTCCGTAAGGGTCAACATATCTGCCGGTATAAATCCTGTCGCCGTTATGATCTTTATCCGCGCACCAGATAAAATCATGCCGCCATAAAATTTGGCCGGCTGTATAATAATAGGCAAAAAAGGTAAAAGCGGTTAAAATCGCCGAGGGGAAAGCCGCGCCTATCATTGTCTCCGGATTCTGGCCTCGCGTCTTTTTTTCCACTTCTTTTTTGATTAAATGCCAGTTGAATTTCAGGCTCGTTTCCGCCGCGAATTTTTCTTTTAAATACCAGTCTTGGTGGTAAAAACATGGCTCTTTTTCATCCGGGTCGGTGCCTAAAAAATCGCGCATCAAATTCAAGGTTAGATTGTCCCCGTTGGCGGCTTTGGGTATTCCCAAAATCAAAATATAATCTTTGGCTGCTTTTTTCAATTGCTCATCGTTAAAATTTATCTTGGGAATTTTTCCATAAGATATTGCGGGAGCAAAATTTAATTTATCGGCAATCTTATCAAGTTCATCCGGCCCGATGAAATTTTCTTTAAATATTTTTTTCGCTTCTTTAATTTCCATAAGTAACTATTCATTTGATTTAAAATAAGCCAACGCCTCCGCGTAAGATGCGACATGATTTTTCTTTCTGTAGATATTGATTTGTTCAAATTCTGATTCTAGCAGATCTATCCTTCTGCCCCATTTATTATTTTGAAACCAAGGCAGGTCATTAGCCGGCGAATTTATTATTCTAAGCTTCGCTCCGGTGGCGCGGAGTACCTGCAAAAAAGTTAAAAAAGCCCGATATTGATGATAATGGGACGCGACTAAAATAATTTTTTTCCATTTTTTTTCCGTTGCCAGTTTTATTATATTTACCGCCTGTTCTCTGGTATTCATCGACTCCTCATCCAACAGCATGTCGCTTCTTTTTACTCCTAATTTAGCCAGCTCCGGCCAAAGCTTTTTTGCCGGATAACTGCCGTAATGATGGTTAGTTATGCCTCCGGATATCACAATGATTTTCGCCCAACGCTGTTTATATAGCGCAGCGGCATGTTTACAGCGAAAATACCCATCGCCCTCCAGCATAACAATGGCATCGGATTTTTTTAATTCTTCTTTGCCCAATAGCGCTATAAATTTTTCTTGATCGGTCATAAGATTATTCAATATCTTCCCATTTGATGACTTCGCCGGCCGCGATGTCGCGCTTGGATTTTTTACCGATAATCTCGGGTTTAAATTTAGGTAAAATCCCCAACGCCGGACGCAATTCTATCAAACTTTCATTTTTTATCATCTCTCCTCGGGAAATATCAGCCTTGGCATAAAGCGAACGGCGCTGAACAATCACGGTTTCGGCTTCTTCGGCCACTACGGTTTTCTCACTTGTCCCTAAAGCCTGCTCCAGCTGGCGGGTGCGTTTTACCATTTGAGAAAACTCTTCGGGGTT
>JAQTVB010000001.1 GCA_028707005.1 Patescibacteria group bacterium | reverse complement strand
TTTCATCAAATCTTCTGTTTTTTTTCTGCATTTTAAGGTAAATGCTGTAAAGATGCTTAAAGCGGCTGGTGAGCTCAAAAGGGATTTTAGCTTCGCGGAGTTTCGCGCTTAAAATATTTTTTATTTTTTGAATGTATTGGTTATGCTCCAGCCTTTTTTCCACCTCGTATTTATAGGCCAGTTTTTTGTATTCCTCCGGATAAAGATGTTTAAAGCAAATATCTTCCATCTGCCATTTTAATTGCATGATGCCCAGGAGGCCGGCGATGGGGGCGTAAATTTCCAGAGTTTCTTTAGCGATGCGCAGGCGCTTTTCCAAGGGCAGAGAATCCAACGTTCTAAGATTATGAAGGCGGTCGGCGAATTTAATCAAGATAACTCTTAGGTCGCGGGCCATGGCCAAAAACATTTTTCTTAAGCTTTCGCGATAGCGCTCGATGCCGCGGTATTTTATTTTGCTTAATTTAGTGATGCCCTCAACCAGGCTCGCCACTTCAGCGCCGAAATTTTTTTCAACATCCGCTAAGGTGTATTCCGTATCCTCGGGGATGTCATGAAGCAGGCCGGCGATTACGGTTTCTAAATCAGCTTTAGTTTGCACTAAAACAAAAGCCGTATGCAGGCAGTGCTGGATATACGGCTCGCCGTTTTTTCTTTTTTGCCCGCCATGGGCTTTGATCGCGAATTCATACGCCAACTCTATCAAGGTGGTGTCGGCCTTGGGGTTATTTTCTTTAAATTTACTGGTAACTTGGTTAATGGTCATAGAGTTTGCTTTCCCCCGGCTATTAGTGTTATAATAATATTACAAAAAGGTGCAAAAGTCAAAGAATATAAATTTCAATTTTTTCCCCATGCTTTCATTTTCAAAATACTCCAAAAATTTAAAAGTAGCTGTCTATTTGTTTATCGCGACAACGGCTATTTTTTTGTTGGCGAACTTTACGCTGGCGGCCGAACCTAACCTGGGATTGAACTACGTGGAGGCTACCGGTTTGTCCAACACTGATCCGAGAGTTATTATTGCCAACATTATCAGAATAGCCCTGGGGTTTTTGGGCATCATTGCCGTGAGCTTGATTATTTACGCCGGTTTTATCTGGATGACCAGTAATGGCAATGAAGAGAAAATAGAACAGGCCAAGAACATTTTAAAAAACGCGGTCATCGGCTTGATTATTATTTTCGCGTCATTCGCTATCGCCACTTTCATTTTAAATATGCTTACGAATTCAACCAGCGGCGGCGCTAATAATCCGGCTGGCGGCGGCCCGAGCGGCGGCGGCATTTCGGCTTTGGGCAACGGCATCATAGAATCGCATTATCCGGCGCGCGGGCAAAAAGACGTGCCGCGCAACACCAGTATTATCGTGACTTTCAGGGAAGCGATGCAACTGGATACGCTTTGCGATCCGGTAGGTACAGATAATTCAACAACTCCTCCAACTCCAAAATGTAACGGCGGAGCGATTGCCAATAATAACGTTAGAATATTTAAACTAGCGGATGAGCTCAAATGTTTAGGTACGGCTATCGGCACCTGCCCGACTGTAAGCGCTAAAGTTTATTCCACCACCAATAATAAAACCTTTGTCTTCATGCCGGACACCTATTTAGGTTCGCCCGCCGAGTATATAAATTATGCCGTGTATCTGGGGAATGATATTTTAAAAGCTGATGGTAAAAAAGCCTTTGGCTCGTTCGGCAATGATTATGAATGGAGTTTTGAAGTGAGCAATAAGATTGACTTAACTCCGCCGCAAGTGGAGTCAAGCGGAATTTTTCCGGCGCCGGACGTGAGCCAGGACGCTGCCAATACTTCCGGCCAGGCGGTGCCAGCGCGATGGACAATCACGGTAAGCGAACAGCCGCTAGCTGGGCGCGATGCGCGAGTGGCAAGCACGGTCAAGTCCGATCCGCAAAGTGACACGCCAGCCGCTAGCACGATCATCAATGCCAACTGCCAACAGGACGGCACTTTAAATGTTAGTTTGGCTGATAACGGCGGATTAGTTGCCATACTTTATTCTTCACCTTCCCCTGGCGCCACGATGTTAGGCCAGGGCGTTTTTGGACAAAACAGCGCGGGACAAAAAACCATTGCTTTCGGCGAATGCAATTTGCTTTTAACTTTAAATAGCGCCACCGGCAGTTTTACGGCCGGCAACGGCTGGAATATAACGGTATCCAGGGCGATCACGGCCGACACTTTAACCGTGGGCAACACGGTTTACACTTTTGTGGCCGGAGCTGCCGGAGCGGGGCAAATTAGTTTGGGAAGTGGTATTGGAGCCACCGCGGCTAATATCAAAATAGCGTTGAGCGGCAATAACGAAGTAACGGCAACGAGTTTAGCTAAAATCGTAACTATAACAGCCGCAGTAGCCGGAACGGATGGTAATAATATTGAATTAAAGACCAGCAATCCCGACGCCCTAACCATAGCGGCGGCGGCTCGCGGCGCGGATAAGCAAACAGCTAAGATTGTTAAGGGGCGGGGCGATAAGCCCATGAACGCGACCATTCAGCTTGATTTTAACGAGGCGGTCATGCCTTTAACGGTTTCCGGAGCCAATACCGAAGTGGAAAATTATATTAGAGTAGTCAATAATGCCGCGGCCGCCAAAGCAGGAGACGCGGCCTGCAGCGCTGACGCGGAATGCAAATCCTATAAATGCGTGAGCAATAAATGCGCCGGCAATTCTTTGGGCGGAAAATTTGAAATTTCCAACCAGTACCGCACGGTTAATTTTATTTCTGATAATGAATGCGGTTTTAACGCTTGCGGGGAAAAAATTTATTGCCTGCCGGCCAATAGCCGCTTAAAGGTGGAATTGGCCGCGGCCAATTTTGCCGCTTGTGCCGCTAATCTTGACTGCGCCAGCAAAGCGCCTTTTAATCTTTGCGATTCAGCCGAGAAAATTTGCCAAGACGCTAATGGAAAAAATTATCCGCAGGCTGATATGACCAAACCGAATATCGTGGACGGCATAGTGGACATGGCCATGAATTCTCTGGACGGCAATCGCGACATTCTCGCTCAAGGACCGGTAAGTTATTATAATGAAAATGATCTTTACGGCTTATGCGCGAACGGCAACAATCGGCAATGCAGTTTAAATGATGAAGAAACGGTTTGCGGTTCTGGCGTTAACTGCACCGGCGCCGTGGCGTTAACTGCGGCCCAGAACAACGGCGATAGTTTCCGCTGGTCGTTTTTCATCAGCGACCTTTTAGATATTACCAGCCCGAAAGCAACTCAAACCGTTCCGGCTTACCCGGCCGATAATGTCGGCTTGTCCAATTCAGTGCAAATGCATTTTGACAAATTAATGATGTCTTCCAGATTGACCACGGGCAGTGTCACGGTGGTTAACGGCGAGGAGCAAATTGTCCATCAACTGCTTAATTTAAACGCTCTTGCCCAGGCGCCTTTGGCATATTGGGTGACCGGCAAGGGTTTTGATAAAGAGCCTAAAGACGGCGAGTATGAAGAAAGCGATGTTTTCATCAACCACAGCAATTTTAGCGGTGCCGCCAGTTATCAGGCGCAAGCCGGTTCAGGCTTAAAAGATGTCTATCAAAATTGCTATAAGCCCGGCGCCGGTCCGGCCTGTTCGGGCGCTCAAGCGGTGAGCGACAATAAGCCGTCCTGCTGCAACGGCAGGGCTAAAGGAGTTTGCGAATAAACCATTTTTGTCATTCCCGAAGCCAGCCCTAGTTAAAACAACCGAGGTTGGATGATACGACAATCTTTTCTTGTATGTCATTGCGAGGAGGAGCGTTAGCGACGACGCGGCAATCTCTGGTAAGTTAGAACGAATATGATTTATGAGAAATACTATTTTGTATACATAAACACTAATAAATCGCATAATGTATTTTACGTTGGAGTAACCGATAATCTGTTAAACAGAAACGACCAGTATAAAAACAAGGAAAACAAAGATATTTAGCGCTAGACATGTAAAGCGTTTCTAACCAGAGATTGCTTCGTCTCCGCCAGCTGGCGGATCCTCGCAATGACAATGCAATGTATAATTTTAAAATAATAAAAAAACTAGTTTTCATCGCTTGCCTGCTGATCGCCTTGTTCGCTTCGGCTCATTTTGCCATGGCGGCGGTTGACACGGGCTTAAACTACGCCGCCGGCACCGGCTTGTCGGCGACCGATCCCAGAGTCGTGGTGGCTAATATTATCAGGATAGCGCTGGGATTCTTAGGCATCATCGCGGTCGGTTTGATAATTTACGCCGGCTGGCTGTGGATGACGGCCGGGGGCGAGGCGGATAAAATAGAAAAAGCCAAAAAGATTTTAACCGGCGCGGTGATCGGCCTGATTATTATTTTGGCTTCTTTCGCGATCGCCAGCTTTATTTTAAATAGTTTGCTTGGCGCGACGACCGGCGGCCAAGGCGACGGCACGATCTGCAACCCGGCCTGTTCAGCCGGCCAGTATTGTTGCAATAGTTCCTGTCAAGCCGGTCCTTGCGGCACGCCTTATGGCGGCGGCGCTTTTGGCTTAACCGCCACCAGGCCGGGCGACCAGGACATAAATGTAGCGCGCAACGTAACGGTTAAAGCCTTTTTTAATGGCGTGGCGGCCGAAAATATTACCCAGCAGATTTTGGACAATAATTTTAAAATGGAGAAAATAGCCGATATTGATCCGGCCAATTCTCAAAATATCACTGCTTTGGGCGAGGCGCTGGACATGGGTGGCATGAGAGACTTTGTCAACGGCCGCTGGGCCATGAGCTATGCCACCACCACGGCTTGCGGGGATGAAAAAAATACGCTGGGCTGTTTTCCGGCCTGGAGCAAATTTAAAGTAAAGATCAACGGTTTGAGCGGCATCATTTCGGCCGGCGGCCAGAGCTTGAGCTGCGGTTTTAACGCGCCCTGCGAATTCGTGTTTTCCACCGGCAATTTAATTGATACGGCCGGCCCTGAAGCCGGCATCGTGCCGGCGCAGATCTGCCAGACTGAAGCCGGAGTTGCCATGAAGGCGGGCGCCAATACCGTCACCGGCTGGGGCCGAGATGATCTTGGCATTGCAGATTTGGTTTTTTATCAGCAAAAACAAGACGGCGCGGAAACGATGGCCAAGCAGATCGCCGGCAATGGCAAGACCTATCAGTCAGCCGAGCACGTCTACGACACCACGGCCATGAAGGCGGGCGACAACTATATTTTTAAAATTAAAGCTCATGACGTGGCCAACCAGCCGGCTGAAGACAGTTTTACCGCAAAGATCAGGCCGGGCCATTGCTGCAACGGCATTAAAGATTTGGATGAAGCCGATGTGGATTGCGGCGGAGAGTGCGGCGCCTGCGACGGACAGGCTTGCGCCAATGATTTATCCGTTCCGGCTACCTGCAATAATAGCTTGTGCGCCTCCCAATTTTGCACGGCGCAAAATTCAAATCAAGCGGCTTGCGCGGCCGGCGGCTATGGCGCGGGCGTGGCCAATTGCTGCCTATGCCAACGCCTGCCGGTGATCACCGGAATTTTTCCGGCCGGCGGTTTTTGCGAAAATGATGTTAATAAAGCCTGCTTGGCTGATAGCGATTGCGGTGGCTCGGTAAAATGCGGCCAGACTACGCCTAACGGCGCGGCCGGAAATTTTGTGACCATCATCGGCAAATATTTCGGCGCTCAAGCGGGCAAAGTCTATTTTAAAAGCGGCCAGGGAAAATGCGATGGGCATATTAAAATATCCTGTCGATCAAATGACGATTGCGATGCTTTTACTCCAGGCACTTGTAATTTTTGGCAGGAAGCTAAATTAGCCAACGACGCGGGCGCGGGCAACAGCCAATGCGCTCATGTCTGGAGCGACACGCAGATTATCGCGATAGTGCCGGTTGGCGCGGCTACCGGGCCGATTAAAGTGGAAGCGGCCAGCGGTTTTTCCGATGACAGCCTTACTAATCCGCGCCTGGATGATTTTTTGATTAATACGATCGCCCGGCCCGGATTGTGCCAGCTGGCGCCGGCGAGCGGGAAAATGAATGATACTATTACTTATGGCGGAGTCGGATTGACTAAAGACAATCAAGCTTATTTTGGCGATTGGTCGGCCAGCACCACGGCCTTAAGTTCAGTATTCACAGATGTGAGAGGCAAGCAGGGAGCTGCCCAAGTGCCTAATATTCAAACCGGCAAAACCACCAGCTTTGTGGCTGATGAAGCTAAAAAAGTTTTAAGTAATTATTTGGAGTTTCAGAAAACCGCCGAGCCTTATGCCGGTCCGCTGATTTCCTCTTTTGATCCGGTTCAAGGCGCGGCCGGGCAATATATTACCATCCGCGGCCAAGGTTTTGGCGCCGCTAAAGGAACTAGCGAAATTTATTTCGGCCCCGCGCTTAACGACAAAAAAGCCAGTTATACTTTTCCGGAAGTTTGCGCTGATTCAGTCTGGAGCGACAAGCAGGTGATCGTCAAAGCGCCGGCCGGACTGGCTAATGGAGATTATGTAATTTACATGAAAATCGCCAAAAGCGGCGGCCAATTTTGGGAAATAGATAGCAGTGATTTGAGCCCGGCGGCATTTACAGCCGATTCAACCCTGCCGCTCGCGCCCAGCTTATGCAAGCTTGACCCGATCATGGGGCAAAGGAATAGCCAGGTAAGTTTATGGGGCGAGTATTTTGGCGATCAAGACGCGAATAGCCAGGTTAGATTTCAGCTTAATCATAATCAATCCGGCAGCGCGATTGCTTTTTGGGGAATTGACACCGAGGCTCAAGGCAATCCCAAGCCGGACAAAGCCGAAACCACGGTGCATCAGCAAGCGGTAACCGGTCCGGTGCGCGCCGTTAAAACTTTAATAGATCATGGCGTGAGCAAGGAAGCGGTCGGCAATGGCCTGAATTTTACCGTTGGCATCTGCAAACAAACCGGCGATTGCGGCGCGGACAGCCTGTGCTGTTCAACCGGCACGCCCTACGCCGGGCAATGCAAAAGCACAACCGGAGGAAAAACAGAACAAGATGTTTGCTTTCCTCAATATAAGTCCAGCGTCTATCAATGGACTTTCAGCACGACTTATCTGCCCAGCGTGGGCGATCCTTGCTATAACGGCGCGGTAAGCGGAACTTGCGACGCCAGTCAATCCAGGTGCGAAGCCGCGGGTTTGGTTTGCCAGCCCAGGTCTTGCACCTGCGCGGAGCATCCGGCTATCGGCGATCCTTGCTATCAGGATGGCGTGGCCGGCGATTGCAGTAGCGATGACAACCAGTGCGATCTGGCGATTTCCGTTTGCAATACTGATGAGTGTATCTGCAAATCGCTTGCCGGCGGTCCTTGCTATAAAGATGGCAAAGCCGGCAGTTGCGATATTAATAAAGATCAATGCGATCATGCCACCACATACTGCGATACCGCAAGCTGTATTTGCCAGCCGAAAGATTGCGTCAATCAGGAAAAATGCAATATTCCCAACCCGCTTGCTGTCGGCGCTACCTTTAGATGCTGCAGTGTCGGTGAATGCAATTACGATGGAACGTGTGATGATTGTCCCGCCAATTCGCCCGCCCAATGCGGCGATGGCTCATGTTGCAAAGATAATTCTTATTGCAGAGATACTGATAATAATTCCGCCACTCCAACCGTCTGCACTGCTCCAGATTCCTGCGCCGGTTATGGCAACCAATGCGCGGGCGGCTATTACTGCCCGAATTCGCTGGGCTTGTGCTCGTCATACGCCGGCGGCTTAACAGCGGCCGGGGATTGCGGCGATGATTATTGCCATGCCGCCTATCCGGTGATTTGCGGCAGTGGTCAATGCGTTTATGATCAAACTTTGAATAAATGCAGGCTGAAAGATAGGACGTGCGATGATTTGGCGGCCAGCGAGTCAATGAAATTTGACGCCGAAGAGCCGGATGCCGCCAGCGATTTTGACACCGAGCCGGCTTCTAATTTTAAAATCGGCATCGTTGCCGAAGGCTCTAATAAAATATACGCGCAAAACGGATTCCACAACCTTTTTTCCACTGATTTTGTGCCCATTAATATAAATACCACCTATTATATTTTTGGCAGATTCAAATCAGCCGGCACGGGCAAAGTCTGCGTGAAGAATGGCACGGAAGTGATTGCCAATTCAGCCTATAAAACTTGCACTAACGATGCTAATATCTGCGATGCCGCGAACGGAGAAAGCTGCGTGCCATTCAAATCAAGACTGTATTTCGGCCTGGCGCCGTATGATGAAAATCAAAAATTAATCAGCGCTGAAGAAGTCTTAAGGAAGGGTAGCGACGCTACGATTGCGAGCGTTTCTGATACCCAGATCGTTGTTAAGGAAGCCATCAGCGGCTGGAACGACCAGACAACCGTGGCCGGCGTTAGAAGCCTGGGTTTCTATTATGACGGCGATACCAGCCATAGAGTTGATTATGTTTTTTCCTGGTATCCTACGCCTTGCGGCACGACCAACCCGGCCAATTCCAGCTGTTTCAACTCCGTTGAACTCAATCGAGGCGCTTATAACGGCACCGGCATTAACGGCAGTAAAGTTATTAATTTAAATCATGCTTTGCCCCAGCAGGTGCTTGATGAAATCAATAAACCTGGCGCAAAGGTTGTTGTGAAAAATCATTATGGCGGCAATACTTATTTATATGCCGCGGCCGTAAATTCCGCCGTTCCCTGGGAATGGGAGAATTTAGCTTATAACCGCGGCGGCATCACCGGACAAAGCTTTGGCAATGGTCCTAATGCTTTTAGAATGGGTACAAAATACGTTAAGCTGGTTTTACTGGTAAATTACCGGCAGACGGAAAATGAGAAAATCCAATTTGACGACATCGTCTTTGCCGAACAGCAATGCCGGACCGTAAGCGGTTATAGCACGAAAATTTTGCAGATTAATTCCGGCGGCAACCCTTGTCCGGGCGGAACTTTTTTAGACGCTAATGGCTGGTGCAGCATCATCAGAGCCGGCGGTCAGGCGGGCGATGCCTCTGTCTGCGAACTGAACGTATGCCCCAGCGGCTCAATTTGTCAGGCTAAACAATGCCTGATTGACAAAAATGTCTGCGCGAGCGGCGCCAGCTGTGTAAGCGGCAAATGCCAGAAAGCCAGCGCCGGAGCTTGCGAATGCTGCTGCCGCCTCGACTATTCGGCGCAAGACTGCTGTTATCCTTTAAAATGCCAAGGCAATTGCGGCAGCGACAGAAATGCCGATACCAATACTTTGGGTTATTGCACCGGCTGTACGGTAAAAATTGGCGGCACAGTTAATCAAGCGGCCAGCAACCGCGCTTGCAATTGCAAAAACGCCAGCGGTAAATTCTGCGATACTGCCGGCGCGGGCGGTGACGGCATTTGCCAGGACTGCTCGGGGCTTAGCGGCAGCGGCAACTGCACCAAGCTTGGCGTCGGCACCTGCTGCGTTGACGCCATGGGCGGCAATGCTTGCCGCGGCGGCACGGAAACGGTTTCCTCCGGCGTAAGCGGCGACACTAACGCTTATTGTTCATATTATCCTTGCGATAACAGCACCGCTACTTGCGGTTCGGCGATTTACAAAACGACTTTGCCCAGCTATCGGACTGCGGCCGGCTGCAGCGCCAGCTGTACTTTGCCGCCGGCCTTTGGCCAAACCTGCTTTAATTATTCTACGACCCAACCACGATGCGATACTGATATCTGCACCGGCTTTAACTGCTTGAATGAGGATGGCACGGGGCCGCAGAATCCGCCTAATGACTGCGGCACTTGCTGCTGCGATCCGGCGGCTAATCCGGATAAATGTACGGCCATCAATACGTTGTTAACCTGTAAAGCCAACCAATCACCCTGCTCCGGCGATAAGCGCGGACTGTGTTGCGGCTGTACGAAGGATGGCGACTGCGGCAGCGCGGCCACGACCGGCTGCGGCGCCGATGCCTGCTGCCATGCCCGGCCGAGCGTGGAGAGCGCCAAGCCCATGGGGCCCGGCATCTGCCGCAACGCTCTGATTCAAGCCACTTTTAACCAGTATATGCGGCCGGATTCTTTCGCGAATAATATTATGGTGGCCGGATCTTACGGCGCCGACCCCTGCCCGTCCGGCACCACCTATTTAACCGCCGCGTATCGGCCCAGTTTGGCGGGCAGGATTAAAGCCTGGCTGGCTAAGGCGCCTTTAGTAAATAAACTTTTTGCTCAAGAAGCTTTGGCTTTAAATGGAAATTATTGCGTTGTTCCGGGAGCGGTTGATGGCTATAATATTGCCAATAAAACCGTGGTAGAATATAAATTGAGAAAAATGCTGGATGCCGGCAGAAGATATTATGTGATCATTAAGGGAGACGCGGACACGTCCGACGCGATCAAAGAAGGCGTGCTGGCCGCGAGCGGCGTGGGTATGAATAGCGTTGGCGCGCCTCTGGGCGGCGACGCCTATGAAAATCCGGCGGTTTTCAACGGTCAAAACTTTAAAAACGCGAAAATTTGGTATTTCACCACTAAAGAGAGTTCTGACGTTGACAGCGGGATTTGCCGCTTGGCTTCGGTAGCGGTTAATCCGGCGAGCTATTTATTCAAGACCAGCGTTAATGATACTAAAGATGATAACAGCCAGAACGCGGATTACGATACCGTCCAGGATAGCGATAAAATTTTTCGGGCGACCGGCTACTCCGCGGACGGGCAGGCGCTTAGTTCGATCGCGGGTTTGTATAGCTGGGAGTGGAGCTGGGCGATCGAGGATCAAACGGTGGTTAAGTTTAAAGCCGGAGAAAACGCAACCGATAACGTGGTGATTGTGGCGCAGAATATTAAAGATGCCAGCACGTTGCTTGACGCCAAAGCGACCATCGCCGAAGACTCGGTGATGGGAACCAAAGGCGCGGTTAAAGAAGGCCAGGCGGAAATTTACGTATTTTTGTGCGATAACCCCTGGCCGGTGGTTAAGGCTGACGGCACTTGGGCGCCATGGACAGACCTGGCCGGAAATTGCGCCGCCGGCGGAGGCGATTGCTATAACACCAATTTTTCATTGCATTACTGCCGCGATGCCGGTGAAGCCGGCACAGCCGATGATTTGCCGGCGCTGTCGGAAAGCGCAATCATTCGCGGCGCTTCAGCGGCGGATGATATTGTAAAAGAATTATATTTTTTTAGAGGTGTTGCGCCGGACGTAGCCAGCGGATTAAGCGTCAATGCCTTGCGGGCGGGCGGGAAAGTAAGCGCTTCATGGAATCCGGCCAGATCGGCTGCCGGCTATAAATTATATTATGGCACGGCCAGCGGCCAATATAATAAAAACATTGATATTAAGAGCGCGGCGACTAATTATACAGTGACCGGCCTGGTTAATGGACAAGTTTATTACTTTGCCGTTACCGCGTATAATAACAAGGCCATAGAAAGCGGTTACTCCAATGAGGCCAGCACCACGCCGGCCGATACTTTGGCTCCGGCCACGCCGCGAGATTTGTCGGTTACGGTCGGCTCAAACCAGACAACGGTTGCCTGGGCGCCCAACATTGACGATACGGTAAGCTATAAAGTATATTATGGCGCCAGCCGCGACGGCAGTGGAGCGGTCATTCCCGGCGCGTCGGTTAAGGTGGATAAGAGTAAATGTTCTAACGCTCTTTGCAGCACCGCTATCACCGGTTTGGCTTCAGGCACTACCTATTATTTTGCGGTTTCCGCTTTGGACGCTCAAGGCAATGAAAGCGGCCGCATACAAGGAACAGCGGCAACGGCCGATAGCCTGAACGCAAATCAAGCGATGCCTGATGAAAGATAAATTATTCATAAAATAAATTTATGTTTGACGAATTAGACAAAGTGGATGAGCGCAATCAAGCGATGCCGCAGTCTGGCGCCAGGCCGTTGAGCCAGGCGCCCGTAAGGCCAGTCCCGGAAAACGCGGCTGGAGTTAAGAACGGCGCCGGAGCCGGGCCGGTCAAAGCTGAAGACATTTTTGCCGAAATGGATAAAACCGCCAAACCAGAAGTTTTCCGCTCTCGGCCAGCCGGCGAGCCGCCGCGCGGCACCGTAGTGCCGCCGGCCGTGGGCTGGAGAAGCAATAAAATGCTGGTGTTTGGCTTATTGTTTGGCGGCGTGGTCGTGGTCATTGCCGGAGGCTATTTCGGCTTGAAGCTGGCGTTCGGCGGCAAGCAGGCGGCTGATAGCACGATAGTGGAAGAACAGACAAGCGGCGGTGAAACCAACCAGGCAACTTCGCCGTCAGCCGAGGAGGCGAATACGGCCCCGATTGAACCGGTGGAGCAGGTTATAACCGAACCCCAGGATACTGACGGCGACGGCTTAACCGATGAAGAAGAAGCCGCTTATGGCACCAGCGTTACCGATGCGGATACTGACCAGGATGGTTTAACCGATCGGGAAGAAACCAAAGTTTACAATACCGATCCTCTAATCCCCGATACTGACGGCGACGGCTATAAGGATGGCGACGAAGTCAAAAACGGCTATAATCCCAAGGGGGCGGGAAAATTATTGGAAATTAAATAATACTATGGAATTTGAAAATCAATATTATGTTTAACCCCTTAAGTTTTTTTAAGAAAAAGCCGGCGGAACAGCCGGCTGGCGAGGAATTGGCCGCGGCCGAGCCGGTGAAAGAAAAACAGATTCAGATAGACAATATTGCCATTCATACCATGCCGGAGCGTTTTCGCCATAAACCGATAAAAGCCGACAGCGCCAAAACCGCCGGTTTGATGATTGTCGGCGGCGGCGTGTTATTTTTGGCCGCGGTTTCGGCTGGTTTGTATTTCTATTTATTAAAAGAGCCGGCCGTTACCGTTAAGACGGAGCTTACGGCGGTTGAAACCAACCCGCCGGCTGAAAACGCGGCTGAAGCGGAACAAAATCAAACCGACCTGGCAACCACCTCAACCGAAACAGCCGCCTTATCGACAGAAGAAACAGCGGCTACATCAACGACGGCCACGAGCACTCTGGAAACGGTTGAGCCGGAAACGTCAATTGGCTTGATCCCTGCGCTTGATAGCGACGCGGACGGCCTGGCTAACGCGGAAGAATTTTTATTGGGCACGGCCACTTCTTCTCCGGATACGGATGGTGACAGTTATTTAGACGGAGACGAAGTGATGAATTTATATAATCCGGCCGGCTCGGGCAAATTAATTGATAATCCCGCGATTTCGCTTTATGAAAACAATACCTATAAATATATCGTGTTGTATCCCAGCGCCTGGCAGATGAGTTTGAGCGGTGGGGACGATTCAATAATGTTTAAAACCGATGACAACCAATTTTTCGGGATTATTGTCCAAGCTAATGAGGCTAAAGCAACGCTTGACCAGTGGTATTTGGACCAACTGGGGGTTAGCGTCATTAATGACGCCGACCGCTTGGCCGGAGCGGGCTGGCAGGGGATAAAAAATTTAGACGGCTTGACCGCTTACTTAATGGATGCGGGGCAAAATTATATTTTTACCATTACCTATAATCCCGGCGAGAACAATATCCTTGATTACATTGATATTTTCAACATGATGGTTAAGTCTTTTACCTTAAAACAGTAATGAATAATGAATAACGGGAAATACATGAGAATTGAGATTAACAATCGGACCAAGAAAAAGATTAATTCAAGCTTTATTAAAGGGCTGGTAAATAAATTTGTTGCGGAATATCAAGTTAAAGGCGAAGAACTGTCCATTGCTTTTGTAAGCGACGCGGAAATTAAAAAGTTGAACCGGATATATCGCGATAAAAGCGAACCGACCGACATCCTGTCTTTTGCCGGAGAAGGCGAGCTTTGGGGCGAGCTGATAATCGACTACGACCAGATAAAAAGGCAAGCCGGTCAATTCGGCAATTCTGCTCGCGAGGAGTTGATTTTTATCCTGGTCCATGGGCTGCTGCATTTGCTGGGATATGACGATGAAACGGAAAAAGACAGACAGAAGATGATGGAGATGGGGGAGCAGTTTATGGAGAATTTAAAATTTTGTAATTAAAAATTGTTGAATAAATTTATGATAAGAATTGGCAGGCTGGTGAGAAGTTTTAGCTATGCTTTTAAGGGCTTGTTAAAAATTTTTCATGAAGAGCAAAATTTAAAAATCCAGGCGAGCCTAAGCCTGGTGGTCGTAATTTTCGGGATTTATTTTAAGATTGACCCGGTGAGCTGGGCTTTGCTCGTTCTGGCAATCGCGCTGGTGCTGGTCGCGGAAACCGCCAACAGCGCGGTGGAAAGGATTACCGACGTCTTAAAACCGAGGATCAATACTTACGTAAAAGAGATTAAAGATATTATGGCGGCCGCGGTTTTACTATCATCGCTGGGCGCGCTAATCATCGGCCTGATCATTTTTTGGCCGCAGGCGTATAAATTATTTGGACAGTTTTAAATAATTTTAGTATAATAACAATACGAATTACAAATCTGTCACAAATTTACAAATAAAGTAAATAAGATGACAAAAATATTTGTAAATTTGTAAAAAATTCGTAATTTGCATTACTTATGAAAGATAACATCATCGCCGGTTTAGACATCGGCTCAACAGCCATCAGACTGGCAGTCGGCCAAAGAGCGGCCGGTGAAACCGGTGAACAATTGCATATTTTAGGCGCGGTTACCGCCCCGGCCGAAGGGATTAACCGCGGTTCGGTCAATAGCATTGAAGACGCCACCTCGGCCATTTCCGCCTGCCTGGAAAAAGCCGAAAGACTGATCGGCGTGCCTTTGAATAATGTCTGGGTCGGCATCAACGGCCCGAATTTGAAGTGCGAAAAAAGCCATGGCGTGGTAGCAGTCGGCCGGAGCGATAATGAAATTACCGAAGACGATGTCAACCGCGCCGTGGAAGCGGCGCAGGCTTTATCCGTGCCGCCAAATTACGAAATTCTCCATGTCATTCCGGTTAAGTTTAACGTGGATAACCAGGCGGATATCAAAGACCCGATCGGCATGACCGGCGTAAGGCTGGAAGTTGAAACTTTGATTATTCAGGGATTTTCCAGCCAGATAAAGAATTTGACCAAGGCGATTTATCGCACCGGCCTGGAAATCAATGATTTGGTTTTATCGCCTTTGGCCGCCGCTGAAGTGGTAATTTCCCCGAAGCAGAAAGAATTGGGCGCGGCTTTAATCAATATCGGCGCCGCCACTACCAGCTTGGCCGTTTTTGAAGAAGGCGAATTGCTCCATGCCGCGGTCATTCCTATCGGCTCCGAGCACATTACTTCCGATGTGGCGATCGGCTTAAGATGCCCGATTAATTTGGCGGAGCGGATCAAGCTGGAATACGGATCTTCCCGGGGAGATAAATTTACCAAGAAGGACGAGGTGGATATTTCCGATCTGGCCAGAGAAGAAAACATGGCTGACGAAAAAATGATAATTTCCAAAAAATACGTGGCGGAAATCATTGAGGCGCGGGTGGAAGAAATTTTTGATAAAATTGACGATGAATTGAAAAAGATAGACCGCTCGGGTATGCTCCCGGCCGGAGTATTTTTAATCGGCGGCGGCGCTAAGCTTAATGATATTGTGGAAACCGCGAAAAATCGTTTGCGCCTGCCCGCTTGTTTAGGCGCTAACAATAATGTCTCTTCGGCCATTGATAAAGTGAATGACATAGATTATTTGACCGCCTTGGGGCTTCTAGCCTGGGGCAATCAATTGTCCGGGCATAAATCAGGTTCAAAGATTAATTGGCGGCTCGGCGGCGCGGTAGGCCAGACTGTGGAAAAAGTTAAGAAGTGGTTTAGTTCGCTGATACCGTGAAGAATGAATCATGAATCATGATTTAAGGCCCCTTTAATAAAGGGGCGGCGAGGCGTTAGCCGAGCGGGGATTTAAGGCCCCCTCCTTACGAAAGAGGGGATTAAGAGGAGGTTTAAAAATAATGTTATGCCGAAGTTTGAAACTATGCCAAAGGAGGAAGAAGTGTTGGGCAGTGAAGGAGAGATAGCGGTTGAAGGCGAAGAGATCGAACCAATAAAAAGAGAGGACAGGGTGTCGGAAAAAGAAAAAGAAGCATTTAGAGAAATGCAACGGCGGGCCAAATTAGACAGGAGAGATGTTTCGGAAGATTCGTTACTACGCGAAGAACTGGAAATAATGATTGAAACTTTATCAAGCGAAAAAGAAAAAGAGGTAATAAGGCGAAGATTCTTCTTAGGAGAAACACCTGAAGAAATTGCAAAAGATATCGGGACCAACAAGGGACGTATATTAGAGATCGAAGCTAGAGTATTAAGAAAATTAAGACATCCAAAAAGATGGAGTATGTTAGAGGATGAATATGAGCGTGACAGATATCGATACAGTTATATACTAAGCCTGGTTAATGATCAATATCACGACTATTCTAAGTTTAAACAAAACGAGGAAATGGGCGAGCTCTTAGATAGGTTTAGGAAAGCCATGAGTTACCTTTATACTGACAATAAATGTAATCTGGATTCTACTATTTTAAATAATATTTTTGATAAGGTAGAAGCTATCCTCAATAAATTTAAATATAATAAAGGAAAATATAGTAATCAAGATGTTAATGACTTAAAGAATATTGTCGAGAGATTGGAAAAAATAAAAGGGCAGAAGTAAAATAAATTTTGGATTCCCGCCTGCGCGGAAATGACAAAATAAAATCCCCCTAACCCCCTTTATCAAGGGGGCAAAAGCCAGGTGTATAAAAGATTTATACACCCTGTGGAAAAGTCGGTAGAATCAAACCACTTGCTATATTTTTAAGTATAGGTTAAGATATAAACAGGAATAATGAATCATGGGGTGAGAAAATTAGAGATTCATAATTCGCCTGCCTGTCTGGCAGGCAGGTAATTCGTAATTCTCAAATATGGCAGAAGTAAAACCATCGGTGGAAACCTTTGCGAAAATAAAAGTGATCGGCGTGGGCGGTTCGGGCGGCAGTGCGGTCAACCGCATGATTGATTGCGGCATCCGGGGCGTGGAGTTTATCGCGGTTAACACTGACGTTCAGGCCCTGCACATGAATAAGGCTTCAAAGAAAATTCATATCGGGAAAACCATTACCCGCGGCTTGGGCGCGGGCATGAATCCGGAATTAGGCAAACGTTCCGCCGAAGAGGGCCAGAATGAAATCAGAGACGTTCTAAAAGATGTGGATATGGTTTTTATTACTTGCGGTTTGGGCGGCGGAACCGGCACGGGCGCTTCGCCGATCGTGGCAGAGATCGCCCGCGATTTGGGCGCTTTGACCGTTGCCGTAGTGACCAAGCCGTTTTCTTTCGAAGGCGCGCAGAGAAAAAATATCGCCGAGCGGGGGCTGGCCGAACTGGCCGACAAGGTTGACGCCATTATTACTATTCCCAACGATAAATTATTGCAAGTGATTGATAAGAAAACCACGCTCTTGGACGCGTTTATGGTCGTGGACGAAGTTTTAAGGCAGGGCGTGCAAGGCATTTCGGAAATTATTACCATCCCGGCGCTCATCAACGTGGATTTTGCCGATGTTAAAGCGGTGATGGCTAACGCCGGTTCGGCCTTGATGGGCATCGGCCAGGCCTCGGGAGAAAACAAGGCGATTGAAGCGGCCAAGGCCGCAATCAGTTCGCCGCTCCTAGAGATGTCGGTTGAGGGCGCGCGCGGCGTGCTCTTTACGATCGTGGGCGGGCCGAATCTTACCATGCATGAAGTTAATGAAGCAGCCAAAGTGATTACTTCTTCGGCCGATGAGGACGCCAAGATCATTTTCGGAGCCGTGATTGACGATAAATATAAAGATGAAATAAAAGTTACGGTGGTAGCGACCGGTTTTGACGGCCGGCGCGTGGGCGTAAGCGAAGGTTTGGCCGGAGAAAGAGTCTATACGCCCAATCCTTATATTGCCTCGGTGGAAGAGGAAAAAGATAAAAGAGACCAAACCAAGAAAAAGAGCAAGATTTCGCCCTTAAAGCAGGCTCAAGCCGAACCGGCGCAAAAAAAAGGCGCGGCCGCCGCGGAAGAAGACGACGAGCTCGGCATCCCGGCGTTCATTCGGAAGAAGATGATGTAAATATTTTGCTTGATTAATAATTATTAAAATAATTCTTAACTAAAATTTTTATGAGCAGGAGGGTTCTGTTTTTATTTATCATGCCAATTTTTGCCGCGGCATGGTTTTTTGTTTTGGGCGGTAAAATCAAAGCCAAGGGCTAGTTAACTATGGTTCGGCGCCGGTTGGCCAAACTGTCGGCTCAGCGAGTAGAATTTATCGAGCGAGATCCTAATTCGTTTATTAAACATTTGGAGAATTTAAAGAAAAAGAATAAAATAACTATAGACGGATATAGCTTACTCATTAAAAGTAGTAAAATATTAAGAATAACTTTATGAGTAAAAACATTCAAATGGTTATAAAAATTATTTTAATTTTTATAGCGTCAACCATAATAGCTTGGTTTACGAGAAAAATATTTGGCGACTTGTATGTTGTAGCAATGCGACCTGAAGCTATATCACCAAATCTATTTATAATAGGGCCCAATTTAATCTATTTCTTTGTTTGCTTCATTATTTTCTTTTATATTCATAGACAAAAAATATTGGTGGTGCCGGTTGATTATAGCTGCACCGTTGTTAATTATCAGTTGGGGAATGTGGGCCATGTATGCGTGGTATGCAGTTTTTTCCGTGCTTGGCTGGCTTTTAGCCCAAGGCGGGTTGTTGGTTTATAAAAGGTTTTTAAAATAACCTTTTTTATAAAACGCAAAACACCGTTTAGGAGGGGACGGTGTTTTTGTGTTTTAGCGAAGTTGAAAAATTGGTTTAAGAATGGTAAAGTTAAGGAATACTATGAGTAACGAAAATATTGACAAAAAAACTATCATCAAGGAAATTGAAAACAGAATTCAATTTGTCATAGTAGTTGCTATGTTTTTTTCGGGTGTAATGTATAATTTTTTTAATATTTATGATAAGACAAAATCAGATAATATCGTACTTTCTTATAGTATTGTCATCGCTATCTATTTTGTTATATATATATTTTTTGAACTTACAAAAGACAAGCTATCTTTATTATGGCTAAAACGGGTGAGTGCTTTAACACTGGTTGGGATAGGTACATTTATAATACCTGTTTCATTCATGTCTTCGGCCGCGAAATTACCAAATTCATGGATCATATTAATTTTATATCAATTGTCGTTCTGGGGAACGGCAATAGTGCCTTGCATTATTTTTTTTATTCTTTTCACCTTTATTTTTAGAGATAAAAAACGGATGCCCAAATCAACCAAAGCTTTTACTCTAATTGAAGTTTTACTGGTTATCGCCATCATCGGCGTCTTAGCCAGCCTGACTGTTGTTTATTTGGGCGGTGCCATGGTCAAAGCGCGCGACGCCAAGCGAATGAACGACTTAAGCGAGATTGGGCGCTTTTTCAGCCTTGGCTGTTTATTGCCCGGCGCCGGGGCGGGCGAGTATGATTTAAACGAGCTGATCGCCGAATACGCGGCTAAATATCCGCAGTATAGCGCCAATATCCCGAAGAACATTCGCGACCCCAAGACCGGCACAGAGGCCGCGTCCAATTATAAATATCTAGTAACTGATTCTGGCCAGTGCGCTTTGTATGCCAATTTGGAGAACAAAGACGCGGCAGTGAGCCTTTCTGGCTTAAGCGCGCCCACCCCGGCTGGCGGCAAAGGAATTTTTCAGGGTAGCCGGGGCTGGAATGGCAGCGATAAATATTTTCAAGTGAGCAATTAAATAGTTTTTAAGAATTATCCGTTAATTTATAATTCATCTAGCTTATGACAAAAAAAATTTTAAAAATTGCCGGAATCGCTCTGCTGGTGCTAGCGGTTTTTTATGTTGGCCTGGTGATTATGGTTAAGAGCCTGGGCCAAGGCGCGGCAACCACTCATAGCATCAGTTATAATATTGCCGCCGAAGAGTCGGGTGTTGCCGGCGCTTTATCGCTCATGTCGCCATCGGCCATGAGCAATGTCGTTTTTAAAGGTGAAGTGGCGCAAGACATGGCCTCATCGGCCGGCGCGAGCGGTTCTGCAGTTGCCAATTCTGGCGCAACTGCAGAAAAAAAGGTGATTAGAACCGGCAGTTTAAGCCTTAAGGTGGAGAAAACAGAGAGCGCCGCTGAAGCAATTGCCAATATCGCTAAAATAAACCAAGGGGAAGTGGCCAATTCAAATTTTTATGAATCAAGCCGCGGCGTTAAAGCCGGCTCCATCACCGTGCGCGTGCCCTTTAACCATTTTACCGCCGCTTTCACGGCAATTAAAAAAGTGGCTACGCAGGTTTTATCCGAATCCACTAACGCTCAAGATATCACCGCCGAGTATATTGACCTGGAGGCGTGTCTAAAAAATAAGCGCGCCGAGGAGGCTTCCTTTTTAGCCTTATTAAATCGTTCGGGCAAGATGGAAGAAATTTTAGCCGTGACCAAAGAGTTGGCCGCGGTGCGGGGCGAGATTGAACAGCTGGAGGGCCAGCAGCGCTACCTTGATTCTCAAACCGATATGTCCACCATTACGGCAAATATCAGCGAAGACGTAACGATTGCGCCGGCAGCGGACGACTGGCGCCCCTGGCAGGTAGTGAAAAACTCGGTTAAGCAGCTATTGGTCAATGGCCAGAATTTTGTTGACGGTTTGATTGGCTTTTTAGTTGTTGTCCTGCCGGCGTTGATAGTTTATGCCTTGGTTATTTGGCTCTTATATTATTTGGGCAAAAAGGCTTACCGACGTTTTATTAAAAAATAAAAGTTCACATGTCCCAAGAAACAATTTTACGTCTTAATAAGCTGACAAAGCAATATCGGGCGGTTAAAGCGGTTGATCAGGTTTCTTTTGAGATTAAAGCCGGAGAAATCGTCGGCCTCTTGGGCCCCAATGGCGCGGGCAAAACCACGACCATCAATATGATTTTGGGCATTTTGGAGCCGAGCGCCGGCAGGATTGAAATCTTAGGCAAAGATTTGAAAACTCAGCGCGAGGCAATCAGCCGCCAGACTAATTTTGCCGCTGTTTACGCGCATTTGCCCGCCAATTTAACGGTTCGCCAGAATCTTTATATTTTCGGCCTGCTTTATGGCGTGAAAAACCTGCAGCAGCGCATAAATTTTTTATTGGCAGATTTTTCTTTGCAGAAATTTGCCAAAACTAAGGTCGGACTTTTATCTTCCGGCGAAGCCAGCCGCTTAAATTTAGCCAAGGCCATTATTAATGAGCCTAAGCTGCTGTTGCTCGACGAGCCGACAGCTTCTTTGGATCCGAGTATCGCGCATTTAATCAGGCAGATTATTAAAGATTATGTAAAAAAAAGCGGCGCCGCCGTGCTTTGGACCTCGCATAATATGGCGGAAATTACCGATGTTTGCGGCCGCGTGCTTTTTATGTCCCATGGCAAAGTTTTATTGGCCGGCGACCCCAAGACTTTGCCCGCTCTACAGGGGAAGAAGGATTTGGAAGAGCTATTCATTGCTGTGGCCAGGGAGCCGTTAACTTTTGAGCGATAGCGCTTAACAAGTCTATGATGATGCTATGCAAAATTTACGCCATCTTTGTCCGCCAGCTTTTTCTATTTAAAGGCAACCCGGTGCGCTTGGTCGCAATTTTCCTCTGGCCGTTGCTGGACATCGTGATGTGGGGGTTCATTAATCGCTATTTAAGCACTTTCGGCCAGGCGACTTTTACTTTTGCTAACGTGATTTTAGGCGCAATTATTCTTTGGGATTTTTTCAGCCGGATTATGCACGGCTTAATGACCGGATTCTTAGAAGATGTCTGGACGCAGAATTTCGTCAATTTTTTTGCTTCGCCTCTGCGGCTTAAAGAATATGTCGCCGGCTTGGTGGTGACCGGCCTGACCACTGGCGTTGCCGCCTTTCTTATTAACGCCTTGTTCGCTGGCCTGGCTTTCGGCTATGACATTTTTAGGGTTGGCCTGGCCGTTTTGCCGTTCTTGGTGGTGCTCTTGATTTTCGGCATAGCCCTGGGCTTGTTGATGACTGCGATTATTCTGCGTTTTGGCCCGGCAGCCGAGTGGCTGGGTTGGCCCATACCTTTTGCTTTGTCGGTTTTTGCCGGCGTTTTTTATCCGGTAGCCACTCTGCCGGCGAGTTTGCAGATAGTTGCCAAGGCGATTCCGCCTTCTTATGTCTTTGAAAGCCTGCGCGGCATCGTTAATGGCGATCCAACAGCCCCATTATTGAATAATTTTTTGATCGGCGCTGGCCTAGCCTTGCTCTATTTGGTAGCGATGAGCCTATTTCTGTTTATGGTTTATCGCCGCAACCTTAAGAATGGGCAACTGGCCAGATTTAGCGCTGAATAATTTTTTTTCAGGTCAGCCGGCGCCAATCGCGGCCGAATTCGCCTGGTCGGTGCCGACATATCCACATATCCACAGCCTCGAATCGAGCAGTGGGAAATCAAAACGAAACATTGTGAAATATTTTTGAAAAACTAAACTAAAATTAGCCAAAGGGCTTGAACTTGACCATACTATCCCTAGTGGTATAATTAAATTAGCAATCACAAGATATGGTTAATTTCCCTCCCGCCCGATAAAGCACTTTTTATGATTTTTTGGCAGCATAGGTGCTTTTTTATTTGGGGTAGACGCAGATTAACACAAATTATGGACGAATGAACACAAATTTAATTTGTGTAAATTGGTTTCTAATCCGTGTAACTTAGTGTCTTATATGAGATGTCCAGCCTGTTATTATGAAGATTCCAAGGTGATTGACTCCAGAGTGGCGGCAGACGGCTTGTCTATCAGACGGAGGCGCGAGTGCTTAAAGTGTGGTTTTAGGTTTTCTACTTATGAGGAGGTGGAAATTCTGGATCTGGTAGTGGTTAAGCGCGATGGCCGCAAAGAATCATATTCCAGAGAGAAGTTAGTCAAAGGCTTGAAGCGAGCCTTGGAAAAAAGGCCGGTCACGGACGATAACTTCAAGAAGCTGGTTAATCTGATTGAGCGCGACTTGCAAATTTTAAGGAAAAACGAAGTAACTTCGGACCATATCGGGCAAATCGTCATGAAGAATTTGAAGCGGTTTGATCAGGTTGCCTATATCCGTTTCGCCAGTGTTTATGAATCATTTAAAGACGCCCACGAATTCAGGCGGGAATTGAACAAGCTGCTGAAGAAAACAAGAAAGCAAGAAAGCAAGAAAACAAAAAAATAAATCCGGATTCCCGCCTTCGCTAAAACTTCGGCGAGGCAAGCGGTGAGAAAATTAAATTTATATTAAACAAAATGATATGGCGGAGAATACGATTAACCAAATATTAAAACGTTCCGGAGAAATCGCGCCGTTTGACCAGACTAAATTGGTAAACGCGATTTATAAAGCAACCGAAGCCGTGGGCAAGCCTGATATGTTTTTGGCGAAAAAGTTCGCTGACCAGGTGGTGGCGACTTTGAATGAGAAATTTCACGCCCGCTCCATTCCGGCGGTGGAAGAGGTGCAGGATTTGGTGGAAGAAATTTTAATTAAGAACCGGCAGATTAAAACCGCTAAAGCCTATATTCTGTACCGCGATCAGCGCGCGCGCCTGCGCGAGATGAAATCCATGATCAATTCCGATGAATTGATGGAAGGCTATCTGAAGCAGAGTGATTGGCGCGTTAAAGAAAATTCCAACATGAGCTACTCGCTGCAGGGCTTAAATAATCATTTGGCTTCAGCGATTTCTTCTAATTATTGGTTAAACCAGGTTTATACGCAAAACATCAGAGATGCCCATAAAAACGGAGATTTGCATCTTCATGATCTCCAATTGTTAGCCGCTTATTGCGCCGGCTGGGATCTAAAAGATCTTTTAATCCGCGGTTTTGGCGGAGTTTCCGGCAAGGTTGAATCCCGGCCGGCCAAGCATCTAAGGACGGCCTTAGGGCAAATTATTAATTTTTTCTATACTTTGCAGGGCGAAGTGGCCGGAGCTGAAGCTTTTTCCAATTTTGACACTTATTTAGCGCCATTCGTCAGATACGACCATCTTAATTATCAGGAAGTTAAGCAAGCCATGCAGGAGTTTTTGTTTAACGTCAACGTGCCGACCAGAGTGGGTTTTCAGACGCCTTTTACTAACATCACCATGGATTTAGTGCCCGGGCCGACCACCGGCGAAGAGAATGTGATTATTGGCGGCAAGATTATGCCGGAGAAGTATAAAGAATTTCAGCCGGAAATGGACATGATTAATTTGGCTTTCGCCGAATTGATGATGGCGGGCGACGCCAAGGGCCGGGTGTTTACTTTCCCGATCCCGACTTACAATATTACCAAAGAATTCCAGTGGGATTCGCCGGTCGCCGGCAAGGTCTTTGAAATGACGGCCAAGTACGGCATTCCTTATTTTTCCAATTTTATCAATAGCGACATGAATCCGGAAGACGCTCGTTCTATGTGCTGCCGTCTGCGCCTGGATAATCGCGAATTAAGAAAACGAGGCGGCGGTTTGTTCGCGGCCAACCCTTTGACCGGTTCCATCGGCGTGGTCACCGTTAATTTGCCGCGCGTCGGCTATTTATCCAAGACTAAAGAAGAATTTTTTGAACGGCTGGATAATTTAATGCAGATTGCCTCGGAGAGCCTGGAAATAAAACGCAAGGCGCTGGAAGATTTAACGGAAAAAGGGCTTTATCCTTACGCTAAATATTATTTAAATAATATTAGAGAGCGCTTCGGCGGCTTTTGGAATAATCATTTCTCCACCATCGGCATTATCGGCATGAATGAAGCTTTGCTGAATTTTGCGCCGATCAAGAAAGGCATTGTCACGCCGGAGGGCCGGGAATTTGCTTTGCAGGTTTTGGATTACATGAGAAATAAAGTTCTGGATTATCAAGGAAAAACCAATCATCTATACAACCTGGAAGCCACGCCGGCCGAGGGCGTAACCCGGCGCTTGTCCAGAATTGATAAAGATAAATATAAAGATATTATTGTGGCCAATAACGAAGCGGTGGAAGCCGGCAAAGCTTCGCCCTACTATACCAATTCCAGCCACTTACCAGTGAATTATACGCATGACTTGTTTGAAGCTTTGGATTTGCAGGATGAAATGCAGACCAAATATACCGGCGGCACGGTTTTGCACGGTTTTATCGGCGAGGCCATGCCCTCGGCCGAAGCGGTCAAGAGTTTGGTGCAGAAGATAGTCAATCGCTATCGTTTGCCGTACTTTACGGTTACGCCGACCTTTTCCGTCTGCCCCAAGCACGGTTATCTGGCCGGCGAACATTTTTTCTGCCCCAAGTGCGACCAAGAGATCGGTTATACGCCTAAGGAGGAAGTGGCCAAAGAGATTGAACACGCGTTGATATAAGTTGAAAATGTAAAAATCAAAATGGAAAATGACAATGTAAAATTTAAAATTAAGGGAGAATCTCAAAAACATCAGTTATTTTTTACTATTTTGCTTGTCATATTTCTTTTAGTTGTTTTATTTTGTGTGATGCCGTTTATAATAGTAGGTGCAATAGATTATTGCATAAATACTCATTGTTAAAATATTTATTGTAAATAAAAAATAAAATAAAAATTTTCAATTTACAGTTTTCAATTTTCAATGAATTTACAATTTTCAATTTTCAAACGGCGGATAAAACCAATTGAAAATTTAAGAATTGTTGCATTGAAAATTGATTGAAAATTAGTAAATTGAAAATTGAAAATTATCTATGAGCCCCATTGAAACCAAGAGAACCGCTTGCGAAGTTTATTCCCGCGTCGTCGGTTATTTACGGCCGGTCCAGCAATGGAACGACGGCAAACAGGCCGAGTATTATAATCGCAAGACTTATAAAGTGAATCAAAATTAATGCGAATCCGCGAATGATATGCGAATGCCGCAAATATTAATTCGCAGTATTCGCGATTAATTCGCAGTATTCGCATTATGACCATTGGTGGTTTACAAAAATTCAGCTTATTGGATTATCCCGGAAAGGTGAGCGCGATTGTTTTTACTCAAGGCTGCAATTTCCGTTGTCATTTTTGCTATAACCCCATGCTTGTCTGGCCCGCCTGCGCTGAAGCTTCGGCGGGCAAGCCCGCTTCTTTCGTTAATACTGTCGCGGGTTTGCCCATTAAGACCGGAGTCGCACAGGCAAGGGATGGCAAGTTGAAATATGCCCGCTCAGGCGCTAACCCGCTTAGCGGGCAACAAAAAGTTCATCCTTTAATTACCCAGGATGACTTTTTTGTCTTCTTGAAATCGCGGCTAAAGAAGCTGGATGCCGTGGTGATTACCGGCGGCGAGCCAACGCTCCAGCGAGATTTGCCTGAATTTGCAAAAAAAATAAAAGCGTTGGGCTTTTTAGTGAAATTAGACACCAACGGCACCAATCCTGCGATGCTGGAATTGCTCATCAGGGAAGGGCTGATCGATTATTGGGCCATGGATCTTAAAGCGCCATTGGATAAATACCAAGCAGTTGTCGGCGCGGCGGCAGACTTAAAAAAAATTCAAGAAAGTGTTAAAATAGTTATGGCGAACGGTTTGCCCTATGAATTCAGGACAACCGTGGTGCCGGAGTTGATAGATCGAAATGATATTGCGGCCATGGGAAAAATCATCAAGGGTGCGGCGCTTTGGTATCTGCAGAATTTTCAAAGCCGGGTCGATTTGGTGGACGAGGCTTTAAAGGGCCGGGTGCCGTATAACACGCGGCAGATGAACGAAATGGCGGAGATTGGGCGGAGATATGTTGAGAGGTGTGAAGTAAGATGAATTACAAATCAACAAATTAATTCACAAATGACACAAATAATAAAAAAATTTACAAATTTTCTATGAGTATTCGTGTTATTCGTAGCTGATTTGTTGATTGGTAATTTATGGATGAAGAAAACAAAACTAACGAAACAGAGCAGATTAAAAAATTATTGGAACAAAACCTGGAATATAGCCAGGAGATTTATCGCTTGACCAAAAGCATCAAGCGCTACATTACTTTGCAGAAGATTATCAGCGTGATCTATTTACTATTGATTGTCGTGCCGCTGATTCTGGGTTTGATTTATTTGCCGCCGCTTTTAAAGACTTATATGGGCCAGTATCAGGAGTTGCTAGGTGGCAGTTCTGTGCAGGATTTGCTTAAAGGTTCGGCCGGCAACCTTAATTTGAATAATGTCGACGTGAATAATTTGCCGGATAACATTAAGGCGCTGATAAAATAGTTTAACAATACAAATTACGAATTCTATACGAATTTACGAATAAATTTAGGTAAATCAGCGATTGAATTGGTAAATTAGTAATTGATTCGTAATTCGTATTGTTTTTAAATAAAAAAACTCGCCCGGCGCTAAGACACCGGGCGAGCGGGGAGAGATGATCAGATCAGCAACCTCCGGTTACGTTTCTGACCGCCGCCACAAGTTCTCCGACTCTGAGGCTGTTGGCTCTGTAGGTCAACAACTGTGTTTCAATAGCAGCGGCGATGTTGCTGATTACTTCCTCCTGTATTGCCGGGGGGATAACCGTCTGCTCGCCGACCCGTTGCGTTGAGACCTGGGTAAGGTTGGCCACGAGTTTAGGAATAAAAGTTGCAAAGTTCATTTTGTTTTCTCTCATTGTTTTTATTCTGCCGTGATAATATTAAATTAGCCTAATTTTTGTTAGATGTCAACATTATGTAAGAACATAAAATCAGCCGGATTCAATCAAAAAGTCTGGCAAGCGCTGAAAAAAATTCCGCGTGGCCGGGTTACGACTTATCAAGAGCTGGCCAAGCATCTGGGCAGGCCCAAGGCTGCGCGCGCCGTGGGCAATGCTTTGAATAAAAATCCGCAAGCGCCGCAAGCGCCTTGCCACCGCGTGGTTAAAAGCGATGGCGGCTTGGGCGGGTACGCGCGGGGAGCGAAAAAGAAAAATGAACTGCTGGAATTGGAAGGCGTTGAAGTGGTTAAAGGCAGGATAGAAGAGTTTGAAGAAAAAATATTTAGGTTCAAATAAGTTTGATTCCAGAATCTAAGGCAATATATTTGGTGCGAGGCAAATTTTTTCAGCGCGAGCCGTTGGTGTCGCGCGGTTTTTTTATGTTGAAGTTGATTTAAAAAAAGAGGGGGAGAGCGGCTGAACAGCTCGCCCTCCCCAAGGCTGATTTCGCGAAAGCCAGGGCCATAGTATGGCGTGAGGAGAATTCGACTTCGCTGGTGGGCCGGCGTGGTCGCTATTGTCGTCTTACCGTGGTCTATGGTGTTGAACGCGCTGGGGGGCGCGCGTTGATCGCGAAATAATAATGGCGAAGTGTTCGCCAGACAGAGCCGTGGTGTTTTTTGGCTCTAATGTCAGCATAGCGGCTAAGCCGGCAGTTTTTTGCCTGTAAGCCGCTCCGCCTATTGTTTTTTTCAACCTCTCTTAATGAAACCAAATAATAACAAAAAAATCAAGTATGTTCGATTTGAAAATTTTTTATGGCAATACTATAATATTATATAATCTGCAACAAAACTGTCCTGGTCAGCGTATAAATATATAGGTCATAATCTCGTTGATTCACTTTTCTCAATAAAATCTATGGACAATAATTTTAAAAAAGCGTTTATTGCGGTTATCGTCATTTCTATTATTGTAAGCTCAATCGTGGGCGCCGGTTTCGGGTTTTGGGCAGGCAGCCTGGCCTCCAATCAGCTGAATTTCGGCCAGTGGTTTGGCTTTTCTAAACCGTCCGCGGAGAGGGAAAAAATCATTAAAGTAAGCGAAGATTCTGCCGTGATTTCGGCCGTAGACAAGGTTTCGCCGGCCGTAGTAAGTATTATTATCACCAAAAATTTGCCCAAAATTCAGCAATACGGCAATCCTTTCGGCTCGGAATTTTTCCGCCAATTCTTCGGTTCCGATTTTCCGGATTTTGCTTTGCCTAGCCAGCCGCAGAATAATAATCAGTCCAACCAGGATTCAAGCGGGACAGTTAAGCAAGAAATCGGCGGCGGCAGCGGTTTTATCATTACCGCCGACGGCTTGATTGTCACCAATCGCCATGTGGTTGATGACGCTGAAGCCGATTATACGGTTTTAATGAATGATGGCAAGAAATTTCCGGCCAAAGTCGTGGGCCAGGATCAGACTATTGATTTGGCAATTTTGAAAATTGACGCTAAAAATCTGCCCACCGTGGAATTGGGCGACAGCGCCAATCTGAAAGTGGGGCAGAGCGTTATCGCCATCGGCAACGCTTTGGGCGAATTCAGAAACACGGTTTCCACCGGCGTGATTTCCGGTCTAGCCCGCTCCATTACCGCCAGCGGCGCTTTATCCGGAGCGGAAGAATTGGAAAATGTCATCCAGACAGACGCTTCCATTAATCAGGGCAATTCCGGCGGTCCGCTCCTCAATATTGCCGGCCAGGTGATCGGCATTAACACGGCTATGGCGCAAGGGGCGCAGAACATCGGTTTCGCCATACCGATTGACGCGGTTAAAAGCATTATTAATAATGTTAAAACCAACGGCCGCATTGTCCGGCCCTGGCTTGGCGTGAGATATTTAATTATCAATCAGTCCATTGCCCAGGACAATAAATTATCGGTGGATTACGGCGCGATTATCGTCCGCGGCCAGAAGCCGACCGATTTGGCGGTTATCCCCGGCAGTCCGGCGGACAAGGCGGGACTCACGGAAAATGATATTATTTTGGAAATTAACGGCGAGAAAATCACCGAAGAAAATTTGCTGGCCGCGGAAATCGCCAAATTTAAGCCGGGCCAGGAGATTACTTTAAAAGTTCTTCACCAAGCCAAGGAAAAAACCATTAAAGTTAAACTGGAAGAGGCTAGATAAGACACACAAATTTAACACGGATAAAATACACAGATTAGCACAAATTAAAACACGACCAATTAACGGTCGTGTTTTATAAAAAATTATTTTTGCTCTCTCCATTCTTCCTGCTTTGCTCCTTTTTTCTTTTCCTGCGTATCTTTTTCCGTGAGGTGGTAACCTTGCGGAGAAACTTCAATTCCCTGTTTGATTTTTTGTGTTTCTTTTTTAGGGTTGTAAATCTCCGGCATAATTTTTTTAGTTAATATTTAATCCCTTCTTTAGTTATTATAGCATACCTGTTTATTTATAGAAACCCTTGTCGCCGGCTTGATTTTTAGGCTGTAAAAGTGTAAGATAAATGCATGGAAAATTTATTGAAAAATCTGGAAATATTGAGAGAACGCCTCCTAGATACCTGGAGGTTGCTTTGATTTGGACAGAAGAATGGTCGAAGTCGGCGGCCAGAAGTTAAAGATGAGCGCGCCTGATTTTTGGCAAAATCGGGAAGCGGCCGTGGCCATCAGCCGACAGGCGGAAAATGAAGAAAAAGAAATCGGCCAGTGGGAAAAGCTAAAAAAAGAAATTACCGATTTGGAACAGTATGTTGCCGAAGCCGTGAAAGAGCGTGATTTATCAATCGCTGATGAAGCTAATTTAAAATACCAGGAGTTCAAGCGCCGCTACGAGGAGCTGGAGTTTTTTGTTTTATTTTCCGGCAAATACGATAAAAATAATGCTATTATTTCTTTACACGCCGGCACCGGCGGCGTGGACGCGCAGGACTGGGCGCAGATGCTGGAGCGCATGTTTTTAAGATTCGCGGAAAAGCGCGGCTGGCAAGCCGAATTAGTGGAGCGCAACGCGGGCAACGAAGCCGGCATTAAAAACGCCAGCTACCGTATTATCGGCAACTGGGCTTACGGTTATTTAAAGAGCGAATCAGGAGTGCACCGCTTGGTGCGCATTTCGCCGTTTGATGCCGAACAGATGCGCCACACCTCTTTCGCTTTAGTGGAAGTTATTCCCGAATTGCCGGACACTGAAATAATGGAAATCAAGCCGGCCGATCTGGAGGTGACGACTTACCGCTCTTCGGGCGCGGGCGGGCAAAATGTCAATAAAGTGGAAACCGCGGTGCGTATTTTGCATAAGCCGAGCGGCATTGTGGTCGCTTGCCAGACGCAGAGATCGCAATTGCAAAACAGGGAAACGGCCCTGCGGATTTTAAAAGCTAAATTATTCAAGCTGGCCGAAGAAAGAAAGGATAGTGAAGAAAAAAAAGTGCGCGGCAAATTAGAAAAAGCCGAATGGGGCAAGCAGATCCGCTCTTACGTCATGCAGCCCTACCAGTTAGTTAAAGACCATCGCACCGAGCAGGAAACTTCTGATATTCAAAGCGTCTTGGACGGAGAGCTTAACGGCTTTATGGAAGCGTATTTACGAAGCAAGAAAACCCTCCTCCGCTGAAGCTTCGGAGGACAAGCAAGAAAGCAAGAAAGCAAGAAAACAATAAAACAATTTATGATGAAATATCGGTTTATTTTAATATTAGGCTTGGTATTTTGCAGTTTCGGCGTGGCGGCGGCAGCTGGAGCGCATCAGCCGCGCTATATCACCGGCGATCAGCTGGTCGTTATCAAGAATCCCAGAGTTTCCCAGGCATTTTATGGCGAACTAAAAGGCCAGCCGGCATTTTACGTTATTGACTTGAAAGAAGCGCAGGAGCTTTATTGGCAAATTCTGGTGCCGGCTTTGCCGAATATTGGTAAAGATAAAACTGTGGCCATAGAGTATGCGCCGGAGCTAGGACAAGCGGCCGCGGTTTTCGCCACGCTTAATCCCGAAGCGGCGGCCTGGACCGCGTTTTATGAAGAATACGCGGGCGATGATTATTGGCAAGGGCCATGGGTAAAAAAATTCGGTGAGGCCGGCTATTATTTTATAAAAGTTTCTAGCCCGGATAATTTAGGCAAATATGTTTTGGTGGTGGGGGAGAAGGAGGAATTTCCCATTTTAGAGATGGCCAAGGCCTTGATCACTATTCCGCGATTAAAAACAAAATTTTTCAACAAGCCGGTCTGGCGGTCTTTTGAAGGCAAGGTAGGGAAATACGCCGGCTTGGGCCTGCTTGCTTTGATTATTTTTAGTTATTTATTTTATAAATTTCACCGGGTGTATAAATAAAACAATGGGAAATTTAGAATAAGCATCATTATGTCCAATTCCGTAAAAATTGCCTGGTATGGCAAACATTTTGGCGAAGAGCCGCCGCTAGTCGGAGATCAAGGCGCAGGTACAATATTTTTTACCGGTTGTAATTTGAGATGTGTCTATTGCCAAAATTACCAAATTTCGCAACAGGGCCTTGGTAAAAAGTTCAGTATTAAAGAACTGGCCGACATTATGCTTACCTTGGCGCGGGAGGGCGCAGTTAACATTGATCTGGTGTCGCCAACCATTTGGGCTAAAGAGATTAAGCAAGCGATTGTCATGGCTCAAGAGCAGGGCTTAAAACTGCCGATTATTTGGAATTCTAACGCTTATGAAAGCCTTGACGTCATTGAGAGCATGAAGGGGCTGGTGGATATTTATCTGCCTGATTTTAAATATGGCAGCGACTCTTTGGCTTTTAAATATTCCGGCGTGAAAGATTATCTGGTAAAGGCCAAGGCGGCGGTCGGAGCCATGCTGCTGCAGGTCGGCCATCTGCAGCTGGATAAAAACAAGATTGCGATAAAAGGCTTGATGGTCAGACATCTGGTTTTGCCCAATAACGCGGAAAATAGCTTTATGGCTTTAAATTGTCTTAAAGAAATCAATCAAGACATTCGCGTTAATTTAATGAGTCAATACGCGCCGGTTTTCAAAGCGAAAAATTTTCCGGAACTTAGACGGAACGTGGCGCCGGAAGAATATGAAAAAGTTTTTCATTACATGTTGAAGCTTGGGCTTGATCAAGGCTGGGCGCAGGCGCCGGGCAGCCATTCCGTGTTTTTGCCGGATTTTACCAAAGAAAATCCCTTTGGGTAATTTTTAATTAAGCAAACCCATGGTCTTTGTTTGAAAATTATTTTTTCATAAGGAGGGAAAATGTTTTCTAAATCCAAGATTTTTTTAATCAGTTGTTTAGTGTTTATTGTCGGTATTGCCGCGGCCTCGTTTTTGCCAGTTAAATTTTTAGAATATAAAATACGGTGGTTTGGCGCCGCCATATTTTTTTTGATGGTGGCGGCGTTGTTGTGGCAGACAGGCGGAGCAACGGCCAAGGCAAGGCCAGGTCGCGACCTGGCCTTACTGGGCATGGCCATTTTATGCTTTGCCCTTTGGCGCTATGCCGTAAGCCTGCCGCAGGATGCGCCGGATAAAATCTGGCATTATCATGGGAAATCAGTGGTAGCGCGCGGGTTGGTGGCCAGCGAGCCTGATCCAAGGGAAACCAGCCAAAAATTAGAGATCGCGGTGGTGGCAATTCAGTCGCCGGCCTGGCGGCCGGCCAAGGGCAGATTGCTGGTTACCACCAATTTGTATCCGGAGCATGACTATGGCGACGAGCTGGAAATAGCGTGCCAGCCGGAGCAGCCGGAAGAATTCAACGGGTTTGCTTATGATCGCTACTTGGCGCGCTATAATATCTACGCGGTGTGCTATTATCCGAAGATCAGCGTCATCCGCTCGGGCCAAGGCAATCTGATTTACCGCCGCATTTTTCATTTTAAAAAAATTCTGGCCGGCTTGATTGACGCGGGATTAAGCGAGCCGGAAGCAAGTTTGGCGCGGCCGATTGTTTTTGGCGGACAAAAAGGCTTGCCGCAAAATATTAGGGATGATTTTCAAAAAGTCGGCTTGACGCATATTATGGCCGTTTCCGGTTTCAACGTCAGTATTTTAGCGGCTATCGCCATGGCCGTCTTATTGGCCTTAGGAGTGGCGCGGCGTTACGCGTTTTATTTGGCGGTCGCGCTGCTGGCCGGTTATATTATATTGGTCGGCGCACCGGCCTCGGCCACGCGCGCCGGGCTGATGGCTTTTTTTGTGCTTTGGGCGCTGAAATTGGGGCGGTTAAACAAGATGACCAACTCGCTGGTTTTAACCGCGGCGATTTTATTGTTAATTAATCCCAAGCTGTTGCGCGATGACGCCGGTTTCCAGCTGTCTTTTGCGGCCATGGCCGGGCTGGTTTATGTTTATCCGATTCTGGAAGCGCTCTGGGAAAAAATCAAACTGCCCAAGCTCAAGGGCGTGAGCGACGCTTTGCTGATCACGCTGGCCGCGCAAACTTTCACTGTGCCGATCCTGGCTTATGACTTTTCGCGCGTCTCTTTGATCGCGCCCCTGGCCAATTTGGCCGTGCTATGGGCCGTGCCGATTCTGACCATGGCTATTTTGGCGGCCTTGCCTCTGGCCGCGCTTGTCCCTAAGCTGTCATTTCTTTTTTTTCTGCCCAGCCTGATTTTGACCAAATACATTCTGGCGGTGGTGAAATTTTTTGCCGGTTTTAAATTCAGCTCTTTGACCGTTGGTCATCTGGCTTGGGGCTGGGTGGCGGTCTATTATTTGCTAATAATTTTTTTAGTCATCAAATTGCGGCGATGCAAAATGTTGGCAGAAAAATTTGACATTAGCTCACAATTGTAGTACAATGACAAGTTGGGTTAGTAGGATAGTGACACAAGAAAATGGGCCATTCCGGGTGGAAGGCACATTGACAATTTCAAAATGAAAGTACAAAGAAACTACATGAAACATCATGAAAACTACAACAATCAACGCAGTAATCCTGTCGTTGCTTATCGTGACGGCAGTTAATGCTGAAGACACAGGTCTTCAGCTCATCATCAATAATCCGGTAGGCGGCGATCAAGCCAGAATCTGCTGGCAGGGAGAGCCAGGCGTAGCCTACCGGGTCTTAAGTTCAACGTCGGTGAACGGCCCTTGGTCCGAGGTGGCGGCATTGCCGACCAATGTCTGCACTTTTGACACGACTATGACCAATAGCCGGAGTTTTTTCTGGGTTGTGAAGCAGCCCAATTTGACCATCACTCGCGCGCCGGAGTCTCCGGACAGCGAGCTGATCGTCAACACGTTTGAACAGGTATTGGCCGTGTTTGATGTCACGGCGACGGATGCCGGGTCGTGGGTTGACGGCCTGCCGGTCGTCATTTACATCAGGGAGCCTAACGGCGACCTGATGCCTGGTCAGGTGATGTATATCCGGCTGATCGTCGATGGCCGGGAGCTATGTTGCCGGGCCGTGACAAACGGCTTGCCTAAGGATTTCCGGTTTAATCCGGGCGACTTTACAGTTGCAGTTGGGGTGACCAATAAAGTGAAGCTCACAGCCTGTAATATAGGCAACTTCGGCGGTAAAACCATAACCGTTGGTATAGCCTCCGGGCATAACAATGTCCAAGGGGTGATAGCGCAGAGGGCGTTCTGGTTCTCTGTACCCGTCGCAGAAGTTGATGGGTGTACGCTCAGGGTGAGCGACGATTGTCTACTGTTAACCAAAAATCCCAATTTTGGCGACCAAACCGTGGCACCGGGAACAAGAAACGTTAAACTGGGTTCGTTCGTCTTAACCGACAACACGAACGAGGGAGACAACGTGGGACCAGTAACCGTCTATTTGGATCCGGCCGAGTGTCAGGCCGTTTCCAACTTGCGCTTGGTTGATCCTGCCGATGGCGTTCAACTAGGAAGCAAAAAAGTCGTCCTTACGGCGACAAACGTCTTTTCAAATGTCTCGTTTTGCGTGTTGCCGCTCGGCACCAGGGTGGTTGATCTCTACGGCGACGTGGCGACGAACGCCAGCCCTGGGGTTTGGCAGGCTTGCATCAAGGTTGATGCCTTCAGCGTCTTGACTTGCAGGACGTTTGAATTAACGGATAGCCTGCAGACCATCACTATCGGCTACTAGCGCCAGCGCCGGCAGCCGGAGTGGAGTCCTTTTAGAAAATCAGACCGCGATCGGAGATTTCCGCCAGGAGATCTCTCGGCCGCGGTTTTTTTATTCAAATATCTCCTTAATTGTTAAAGCAGGGAAGAAGTGATAAAATATAAGCATAAGGAAAATTTTTAATTTTTAATTTTATAATTTTTAATAAAATGCAAAAGTTTATAAAAATTGTTATATTATTTTTCTTGCTTTTAGTTATTTCCCCCGGACCGAAGCATGCCCGGGCGGATGAAAATTATGACTTGAAGGCCGAATCTTTAATTATGAATTCGGCTAAGTGCGAAGTTAATCAATTATGCAGTTTTACCGCCAAGGTAAAAAATCTGGGCAATGATTTTACTTTGAATTTTCCTTTGAAATCCAATGTTTCCGGAGATGGCTATAAAACCGATTCTCAAACCGGTGTTTCGCCGTCGCCAGGCGCGTTTATAAGAACTAACGATTATATTACTTTCGGCATCAATGGTTTGTTTACCAAGATCGGCTCGGTGACGCTTAATTTTTCCGTTGATCCGGCCGGTTTTTTAACCGAAAGCGACACCGGCAACAATTCGATTAGCTTAACGGTGAGCGTGGCCGGCTATGATTTGGCGGTTGAATCCATTTCTCTCCTGCCGGCCAACCCCATGGTCAACCAAAATTGTTATATCCAAATCGCGGTGAAAAACAACAGTTCTTATAATTTATATACCGAGGCCGGTTTAAATATAGCGCGCGGTTTTCAAGATTTTTCCATTGACCGGGCCTCAAGCACTGCGCCGTCGCTTAAGAATATAATTCATAGCGGCGGCTATCTCTACTGGAGCTATGAAGGAAAATTTACTTCAAGCGGCGAAAAGCAATTCAGCTTTACCATTGATGCGGACGACGCTTTAGCGGAAAGCGACTTAGCTAATAATTCAGCCGCTAAAAAAATTACCGTTTATAACGCGGCCGACACCGATCTGGCCATTAATTCGGCGAGCTTTAGCGCGGATAAAATTATTCTGGGCCAGGCGATTGATTTAATTATTGGCATAAAAAATTCAGGCAAGGTTGCTTTAACCGACGCCGTCGGCCTGGCAAAAAGCGAAATAAATTTCAGCCTGCCGTATTTTGACTACGGCGTCAACGATCCGGTCATGGACTCTTACCCGACGCTAAACGCGCCTTTTAATCCGGGCGGGATTTTTAACTATAAGTTCCATGGCGTTTTCAGCCAGCCGGGAAATTTTAATTTGTCCTTTGCCGTCAATAAAAATAAGCAGTTGGTTGAAGCCAATTATAATAATGATGCCACTTCTACCCCGGTCAAAGTTTACAAGAGTTTGGCGGAAGCTGACGATTTTTTCGTTATAGCCAAAAGCGTAAGCTTGGTAAGTTCCACTACCGCCATAATCGGCTGGACAACCGATCTGAAAACCACGGGCGTTTTAAATTACAACCAAGCGCATTATAATGTTAATGATAATAAAATTGACGCTGCTGAATCGGCGCTTGAACATGCTATTATTTTAGATCATTTAAAATCGGGAGAAAATTATATTTATGCCATAACGGCCAAGAACGGCACGGCGGAAAAGACCGAGATAATCAGCGGTTTTTCTCTGCCCATAGATGATACTTTAGCCATTACTGCCGGTCCGAGCGTTTCCGCTTTGGGCCAGAACGCCACCACCAGCTGGGCCACTAATTTAATCTCCTCGGGTTATGTCTATTATCGCAAGGCAGGAGACGCCTCGGTAAGCGTAGCCGGGTCAGACGCCAAAACCGCGCGGCATGAAGTGGTTTTAAAAAATTTGGCTTATGGCCAATATGAATATTTTGTAAGTTCTACCAGCACTCCGGGCACGAATGTGAAAACCGCCTGGGCCGGCCTGAATGTTCAAGAACCGGCTATTGCGGCGCCGCTTTCCGCCGGCGCCGGCAGTATAGCCGAGGCCGCCAACCTTGAGAGTTACGCCATCGCTAATAACAGCTTATACGGGAAACTTAAAGGCAGAATTGTTTTAAGGGTGCAAGCCAAGGGCCAAGCCTATTATCTTAGCCAAACAGATAAGAAGTTGTATTTTTTGGGCAAGCCGGAGCAAGCCTTTGCCGTTATCAGACAGCAGGCCATCGGCATGACCAATGCCAATTTGGTAAAAATTCCGGTCGGCTTAAGCGCTTTATCCGGCGCCGATGCGGATAACGATGGCTTGCCCGATGCTTTTGAAACCGCTATCGGCAGCGATCCGAACAAGGCTGATACCGATGCCGACGGTTATAGCGATAAAGATGAGATCATCACCGGCTATTCGCCTTTAATAAAAAATAAAAAATTGGTTTTTGACAGCGCTTTGGCGAAAAAGTTCATAGGCAAGATTTTGTTGCAGGTGCAGGGACATGGCGAGGCCTGGTATATTAATCCGGCCGACGGCAAAAGATATTTTCTGGCCAAAGCCGCCGATGCTTTTAATATCATGCGCAAACTGGGCGTGGGCGTGACCGAGGCTGACTATCAGGCGTTGGGAGGGAAGTGAGGATAATTTTCAATTATCAATTATCAATTTTCAAAATAATTCAAAAATTTAAAATTGAAAATTTTTTTGTGTCTGCCAAACTATGTAAAATTTTTCTCATACTGGGAATAGCGGCTATATTGGTCGCTATTCCTTTGTTTTGGCTTTACTGGAGCCAGCCGCAAAAGCTGGAAGCGGATTTTTTGGACGTGGGCCAGGGCGATGCGATTTTAATTAAAACGCCGGCCGGACAAAATGTTTTAATAGACGGCGGGCCGGATAAAACCGTGGTAAGGCGGCTCTCGGAAAATTTGGCTTGGTGGGACAAGGAAATTGATCTAATGATTCTTACGCATCCGCATGATGATCATGTAACCGGGCTGATAGAAGTTTTAAAAAGATATCAGGTGAAAAAGATTTTATACACCGGCGTAACGCATAACGCGCCCAACTATTTAAGCTGGCTTAAGCTGGTGCGTGATAAAAAAGTGCCGCTGGAGATAGTTGATCGGGCGCAAACTATAGCTTTGGGCGAGAACACCCGCCTGGAGATACTTTATCCCAATTCCAGCCTGTTGAATCGCGCCATCAAGGATTTAAATCAAAGTTCCATAATCAGCAAACTGATTTATGGCCAGAAGAAGATCCTCTTGACCGGCGACGCGGGAGCGGAAGTTGAGGATGCCTTGATTGCCGCCGGCGTTGATCTGCCAGCCGATGTTTTAAAGGTCGGTCATCATGGATCAAGCTATTCCACCGGCGAAGCATTTCTTAAATTGGTTCGGCCGGATATTGCCGTGATTGCAGTCGGCCGGGACAATCAATTCGGCCACCCCAGCTTAAGAACAATAAAAAGAATCGAACGGCAAGGCGCAAAAATTTATCGCACTGATTTGGAGGGAACAATCAGACTGGCGAGCGATGGCCGGAAAATCATCAAAAAATAGAGGCTTGATAAGCCGGTTGCAATTTATCAAAAAACTGTTATAATTGAAAGCAAATCACCATCTAAGGTGTAATTTTATTATTATTTTTTTCACGGCTATGGACAACAAAAAGATTTTATTAGTGGAGGATGATGCAACGATCAGTTCAATTTATCAAGCTAAATTTACGGCTGATGGTTTTAAAGTTTTAACCGCCCAGGACGGAGCCGTCGGGCTTAGTTTGGCCAAGAGCGAAAAGCCGGACATTATTATGTTGGATGTCATTTTACCCGGGCTGGACGGTTTTTCCGTGCTTGAGGAAATCAAAAAAGGTCAGACTACCAAGCATATTCCGGTAATCATGCTTACTAATTTGGGCACCGAAGACGATAAAATCAAAGGGAAAAAAATGGGCGCGGCCGATTATTTGGTTAAGGCCAGCTTGACGCCGGCCGAAGTAAGCGAGAAGGTTAAAAATATTTTGAAATAATAATAATACGAATTACGAATCGGGTACGAATTTACGAATGCCAGAATCAGTGAAGCTTCGATTTTTTCTCGGCAACTTTGTATCCGCGTAATTCGTTTGAATAAATTATATGAATCATCCCAAACAAGAAAGAACCTTGGTTATTGTTAAGCCGGACGGCGTCCAAAGATCGCTGATCGGCGAATTAATTCATCGTTATGAGCGGACCGGTTTAAAACTTACCGGCCTGAAAATGGCTATCCCGACGGAGAAAATGGCGATTAAGCATTATTATGAAGTGGGCGGCGACGCCTGGCTGGAAGAAGTCGGACGCAAGGCGCGGGCGGCTTATGAAAAAAAAGGCTTGACTTCTCCCTATAAGACTAATATGGACAACGGCAAAGCGGTGATGATGAGCAATGCCAAATATTTAAGCTCCGGCCCGGTGATCATTATGGTTTGGCAGGGCAATGGCGCGGTGGCGATTGTCAGAAAAATTACCGGCTCAACCGAACCGTTGACCTCGGATGTCGGCACGATCAGAGGAGATTTGACCTTAGACTCCTACGCCATGGCCGACTTGGATCAGCGCAGCGTGAGAAATTTGATTCATGCTTCCGGCTCGGCCGAAGAAGCGGAGAAGGAAATAAAAATTTGGTTTAAAAAAGAAGAATTGCATAATTATCGTTTGATTGCCGAGCAGATTTTATATGACGTCAATCTAGACGGCCTGAAGGAATAATACGAATTATTATTTGACAAATAAATTATTGTTCGCTAAGATTCATAATATGTTTAAGACCGCCGGACAAATCATTAGCATGATTATCGCCATTATTATTAAGGTTAAGGGCCTTATTGCTATTGATTATGGGGCGGTGTAAAATCGTGAAAAAATAATTTACATACAAAGCCGCCCCAAGCTATCGGGGCGGTTTTTTATCGCTCTTTCAACAACCGGCTTAATTATCGTAAACGGCTTATGAGCGAATCTGGCTGGTTGGCGGTTTTCGGTAATTAAATAAACAAGAGAACAAAAAATCAAAAAATCAAGAAAACAAAAAAACAATCAAGAAAACAAAAAGGAAAGAGAAAAACAAATGCAACAAACTTTACAAGACGTTAGTGTGAGCAAGCTGTTCACTATGGAAAGATACTTGGTTACCATTGGGCGTGTCGGTTCCAGGTGCACCATCAAGGCCGAAGTAACGATGAAGTCCAGGGATGGCCGTAGTGTTACGAGTTGTTTCATAGGAAAATCGCCGGCCGAGGCTGTGAGCCATGCCATGGCTTTCGCTTTGAGCGAACTTTTCATTTGTCAGTTGCGGCCGGTGTCAGTTAATACCGCAGAGTGGGACGTGGAGAGAATCTACGCCAGGCTGGAGTGCGATTTTACTGATCAGATACCGGGGCATAAGTGCGGCCAAGGGGATTAGCCGGGCCATTACAGGAAGGAGAAGCAAGATGAAAAACAACAGTTTTCAAGTGTTGGAGTGCGTGGTCGGTCATGAGCAGGGGGCAGCCAATATCCGAGTTTCTGTCGACAACAAGACTTGGTGGGTAGGAGTTAATTGCGCCTCTAGCTGGGTAGCGGCGGCGCGCGACAGCCTGCATGCAGTGCTGGCCGGGTTCTATCCGGGATTAAGGAAGGCGGCCATTCCTCGTGGTCCGAGAATTTCCAGGGAACAAGCCTGGAGCATGATTCAAGAATCCTACGGGCGCCAGATTGAGCGAAGACAGAAAAAAGCCCAGGAAGGGAAACGGGGCTGAACACGGGGGGATGAACACGGGGTGATCGGCAGATGTCGGTCACCCCTCTTTTTTTCTAAAATTAGCCATATTTTGGTTGTCCGCCTGCGGCGGAGCCCCACTACCCGCCTGCCGGCAGGCAGGCAAATAGGGGCACATGCGAATATATAATTTACAGAATAACTTGCTTTTTATGTACAATTTGCTATAATTATCCACAGGTATGATTAGACTCGCATTCTACAAATTGCGATCATCCGAATGAGAGTTTAGGTGCTCGCGCCAAAGTCGGGTTGATAAAAATTTAATAATTATGCTTAAGACCATACAAAAAACTGTTTTTTCATTTTACTTTTATTGGTTCTCGCTAGGGAGAGCAGTTTTTTGTGGTGTTTTAACGAATTGATTAAGTTAAAACTCACTAGGGAAAACAAAAACTGGCTCTCTTAACGGGGAGCCAGTTTTTATATGTTCTTTGAAAATTCGTTATTATCGCGCAATTGGCTATTCAGAGGGTGAACTTTTGGAGCGCCAATATTCGCGGTAATAACAAAAACTATGAAAAAAAACAAACAACAGCTCATTGGCAGGCGGATGCATACTAATTGGATAGCTCACTGTTACAGGCTGTGCCGGAGAAGATCAAAGAGAAGATGCCGGTACTCGGGGTTTCGCATTGATCCTAGCGTAAAATTTAGTGTCAGGGGGAGGCTAAAGGTTAGAAACGGCCACGGCCGAATTGAACTGGCCCGTATTAGCCTCAAGGATCCTAAGACCAAATCGCCGGCCTTAGTCTGGGTCGGAGATTTACACATCCCGAATTACGGTTCGCAGGCAACGATCTGAAAGAGTATAACTATGCAACAAATACAGTCAGTAGCAGTGTTTCGCAAGGGGGATCGAGCGATCTTTGTGCAGCCGGCCAACTTCGCGCTGGAAATGTCGCCGGCGGGAGGGCAGCCGGCCGGAAGGACGCTGCGCATAGAAGCAGGAAGCGCGGTGAGAATAACCGGGAATCCCGCTTCGAACGATTCTGAAGTGGACTTCATGGTAGCAGGCTCTCCTCTACCATTTCGGATTCATCGCTCCAATCTGCGTCTGCCTGCGTCGAACGAGCAGGCGCCAATGGCCACGCTACCACCCGCTCCGTGCGGGTAAAAACAACAAAGCGTAATTTACTTTCTATGGTTTTTCAGTTTTTGGCCAGGACGCTCAATTCAATTAAGTGTTCTGCTAAATGACTGATTTACTTCAGCTCAAGCGAGCTACACACCCGGCGGATGCGCAAAGCAACGCCGGGTCTTTTTTTATTTGCAAAAATTTGTAAATTTGGCTTATGATTATGCTATAATGATAAAATAAGATTAGCGGGCTGTAGCCCCGGTAATGCGACGGGGGGCAATATAACGGTAACTCCCGCATTGTCCTGTTAAATTTTTGCTTTTTTCGGGGTGTCGTATAGTGGCAGTACGCGAGCATGGGGTGCTTGTAGCCGCGGTCCGATTCCGCGCACCCCGACCAGTAATATTTTTAAAATTTAATAAATTATATGAACAACCAAAAGCCGCAATTTTATTTTTTATTGATTCTTTTGGCCACTACGTTGGTTTTGTCGTTTTTAATTTTAAAGCCGTTTCTGTTCGCTTTTACCTTGGCCGTGGTTTTCGCCGTTTTGTTCCAGCCGCTTTACCGCAAGATGCTGAAGTATTTTTTCCATCATGAAGCCGCGGCGGCGTTGGCGACAGTAGCTACAATTTTAGTTCTAATCTTCACGCCTTTGCTGTTTGTCGGGGCGCAGATTTTAAAAGAAGCCAGGGATCTATATTTATATCTGGCCGCGGGCGGCGGCACGGACAGTATTTTTAACGCTTTAAATGTTTTGATGAACGATTTCCGCGAACGTTTTCCGGATTTGCCGGAATTTTCCCTTAATTTCGGCCAATATTTTCAACAAGGCTTAAGCTGGTTTTTGGCCAATTTAGGCGTGGTTTTTTCCAACTTCGCCAATATCGTCGCCACGGCTTTTTTATTTTTAATTTCGCTTTATTACCTTTTGAAAGACGGGCCAAAGCTTAGAAAAAAAATCATCGCTTTAAGTCCGCTTAACGATAAAGACGATGAAACCATCATCAAGAGGCTGGAGCTGGCCATGAGCTCGGTCGTCAGGGGCAATCTTTTGATTGCCATTATTCAGGGCACGTTAACCGCGATCGGCTTTACCATTTTCGGCGTGCCCAACGCCGTGCTTTGGGGCACGGCCGCGGCCGTGGCCGCGCTTATTCCGACGTTTGGCACTTCACTGGTCTTTATTCCAACGATAATTTTTCTTTTTGTGGGCGGCCGCTATTTTTCCGCCTGCGGACTGGCGCTTTGGGGCATGCTGGCGGTCGGGCTGATTGATAATTTGCTCGGGCCCAAGCTTATTGGCCGCGGCATGGAACTCCATCCTTTGCTGATTCTTTTGTCAGTTCTTGGCGGCATCGTTTTGTTCGGTCCGATTGGCTTCCTCTTGGGCCCAATCATCTTAAGCCTGTTGTTCGCCTTGTTGGATATCTACGCTTCTTTTGTGAATAATAAAGAAACCAGGGGCTAGCCTGTTAAATTATTAATCAACATGCGCTTCGCCGCCGATACCGTAAGACCGCTCTGGCAGTCGTCAAATTTAGAAAAACCGAACTGCGAATTTTTGTTCAGCGATTTTGACGGGGATAAGAAGCCGGAATTGATCGTTATAGAAGGGGAGTATGATGATAAATACATTTGCCGGGGCGAGTATCTCGCGCTGTGGCGCTGGAACGGCTGGGGCTTCGCGAACGAGTGGCGCGGTGCGGCCGGCCGGTTTGCCAAGTTAAAATTAGCCGAGGACGGACGAAGTTTTTCCGTTACTACAAAAAATTAAAAATATGTTTGGAGTCTTGATAGTTTTTTTCAGTACATTTTTTGATGAAATTTCCAATTCCCTTGTTAAGGTTGAATTAAAACAAAAGCAAATAAGCCTTTACAGTTTGGCGGTTGTCAATAGTTTTACGGTAACTTTAATTTTTATCGCCGTTAATATTTTTCGGCGTGAATTTATTTTTTCCCTGGCTTCTTTGCCCACGATCAGCATCAGGGCGATTTTGGAGGTTATTTTAACCTATATTTCTTTAACCGCCATCGCTCAAGCCGAACGCAGCACCTATGGTTTTATCAGGATTTTAACCATGCCTTTATTGCTGCTGGTTGATTTTTTTCTTAACTATCAAATAAATAATTATCAAATGGCCGGCATCGGCGTGATCATCCTTTCTTTAATTTTGCTTTTTTCTTATCAGGGCGTGAAGAAACAAGGCGCCTGGCTGTCTTTAGCCACGGCCGTTTTGGCGGTAGCGACCATTTCCTTGTATAAATACGATATTACTTATTATAATTCGGTCGCCGCTGAACAAACCATCATCTATTTAGCCTTGTTGATTTTTTTATTGCTAATGGCCTTTTTAAAAGCCAAAGAAAATCCATTCATTTTTTTTCGGCAGAAAATTTTTTGTTTCCAGTCTCTGCTTAATGCCATCCCGTCTTTTTTAAACAGCTATGCTTACGTTTTAGCGCCAGCCTCGGTGATTTTATCGGCTTTTCGGTCTTCGGCCGTGTTTTGGTCGGTTGCGTCCGGCAAGGTTTATTTTCATGAAAAGCATTTGTTAGTTAAGGCGGTTTGTTTGATATTGCTGATTGGCGGCATAATTTTGTTAGCTATATAAAATCATATGAACAAAAAGAAAAAAATGGCTTGGAAAAAGCACAGGAAAAAGTCAGGAAAAAAAGTTTCCAGCCTAAGATACAGATAAAAAAATCCCGCCGGAGACCGGCGGGATTTTTAGAGGACATAAAATAAAAAGAAAATTATTTTTTCTTTTTGGCCAGGCTTTTAATGCATTTGGCGCAGACCGCCAGCCGGCGGCCGTTGATTTTTTTTACTTGCAGATTAATATGCTGCCTTTTTAAAGTTTGAATGTTGGAATGAGAACGAGAGGCGTCGCGAGTCGAACCCCGTCCGCAAAGAGAGCATTTCGTAGCCATAAGTTATAGATAATGAACCTGCCTACCGGCAGGCAAGTAATGAATTATGAATAAAGGGTAGCATGTTTTGTGAAAATAAGCAAGAAGTGGTAAAATTAAAATGCAATTCCCAACTTTCAATTCACAATGACCAAATATAAATTGGAATTTAAGACTTAGAGCTTGATTGGTGATTGGTCATTGGGGTTTAGGATTTATATTATATTGTTTTAAACTATGGCGATTATATATATTCTGATTATTATTCTATTTTCCGCCGTTATCCATGAATATATGCATGGCTGGATGGCGGACAGGCTGGGCGATCCGACGGCGCGCGATGCCGGCCGGTTGACTTTGAATCCTCTGGCGCACATTGACTGGTGGGGCTCTGTTTTGATGCCGCTATTTTTATTTTTCGGCACGAATGGCGCTTTAGCCTTTGGTTATGCCAAACCCGTGCCCTTCAACCCGTATAATTTGCGCGATCAGAAATACGGCATCGCCAAAGTAGCGGTTGCCGGCCCGCTGGCCAATTTGATTACCGCTTTGTTTTTCGGGCTGGTCTTAAGATTTTTCCCCGGCTTAAGCCTGGCCATGGCTTCCTTAATAGCCGCCATTGTGCAAATAAATTTAGTGCTGATGATATTTAATCTTCTGCCCATACCGCCCTTGGACGGCGCTAAAGTGCTCTTGCCGTTTTTGCCTTATGACTGGCAAAGGACATTATCGCAGCTTGAGCATTATGGCTTTATGTTTGTTTTGTTGTTTGCGCTGTTCGGCTTTTCTTTGATCGTGCCGCTTATCAATTTTTTGTTTAGGCTGATTGTGGGCATGTAAAAATCTCACAGCTCATATCTCACATCTCACAGCTCGTAGCTCGTATCTCATATCTCATATCTCATATCTACTACCTCACAACTCCTTTACAGGGGGTTTGTTTTGTTATAAGATAATAAGTAATGGACAACGACCCGGAGAAAAAGGGAGGCGGGTTAGTTGTATAACTCACAACCACAACGTTCAATTCGGCACTTCTGCCTATGAACACCTTTAACAACACCCAGAACCAGAACTAAGGGCGATTAACACCGCTCTCCCCGGCCAGGGAGAGGTCGCTTGCGCAAGCGAGCGAAAACCAATGGCCAGGGCGACTGCGAGAAGAACTCTATGTCGCCCTTCTTTATAACCAGCTAGGGTTTTTATCCGTTTGAGAAGAAGCGGAGCCCTTGAATAAATATCAAGTTTTGCTATAATATACTTATGAAAAATAAAAAAGTGACAATTGAAGATTTGGCGGCTATGGTGCAAACTGGCTTTGCTGAAGCGGAAAATAGCCATAGTAAGAGGTTTAATCGCACAGAAGAGCGGTTAGATACTTTAGAGCGAGGCCAGGAGGAAATTAAACTAAAACTAGACAATGTGGCTTACCGATTTGAGCTAGTAGAATTGCAACGGCGAGTGGAAATATTGGAGAAGAAAGTAAGCAATAAGCGCTCTTGACCATTTTTTTACCTTGTGTTAGATTAGAATAAGCCGTTAGTTTTTTAAATATCCCGCGTATACGGGTTTGTTTTTTTACTAAAGGGATGCGAATTACGAATTTACGAATACTGATAACCGCGCCATCTACCTCGTTTATGTTTTGCATTATATTCATTCGTAAATTCGTAGCAGATTCGTAATTCGTATTATTAAATTATAAAATTAAAAATTTTTTCATATGCCCACAATAAATCAGCTGGTCCGCCAGGGGCGGCATTCAAACAAAAGCAAAACCAAGTCGCCGGCGCTGCAATCAACGCTGGATACTTTGCATAGGAAAAGAACCGAATTGCCCAAAGGCGCGCCGTTTAAGCGCGGCGTTTGCGTTAAGGTAACCACCACCACGCCCAAGAAACCTAACTCGGCTTTAAGAAAAATCGCCCGCGTAAGATTATCCAACGGCATGGAAGTAACCGCTTATATCCCGGGCGAAGGCCATAACTTGCAGGAACACTCCATCGTTTTAATTAAAGGCGGCCGCACCAAGGATTTGCCGGGCGTAAGGTATAAGATTGTCCGCGGCGTTTATGATACTTTGGGCGTGGAAGGCCGCATGCAGAGCCGGTCAAGCTACGGAGCAAAAAGACCAAAAAAATAATTAACAATTAAAAATTACGAATTACGAATTTTAATTCGTAATTGATAATTCGTAATTCTTAATTGACCAATATGAGAGGAAAAGCAGTAAGCAAAAGAAAAATTTTGCCGGAGGCGAGATTCAACGATTTGGATATCGCTAAATTTATTAATTACATCATGGAGCGCGGTAAAAAATCCGTGGCGCAAAAAATCGTCTACAGCTGTTTTGATATTGTAAAAGAAATGACCAAGCAGGATCCCAGGCACGTTTTTAATAAAGCTTTAAAGCAGGTTAGTCCGCTTTTGGAAATCCGCGGCCGGCGCGTCGGCGGAGCCAATTACCAGATTCCTTTTCAGGTTAGAGGCGAACGGCGTTTTGCTTTAGGCTGCCGCTGGCTGATTGAAGCGGCCCGGGCCCGCAAGGGAAAACCCATGGCGGAAAAGCTGGCGGCCGAGATTATGGACGCGGCCAAGGGCGAGGGTACGGCCGTGAAGAAGCGCGCCGAAGTGCACCGCATGGCCGAAGCCAACAAGGCGTTCGCGCACTTCGCGAGATAATACAGTAATTTTTAATTTTGTAATTTTTAATTTTTAAACAATTTTCAATTCTCAATTTTCAATTTTGAAAAGAGAAATTGAGTTATTGTTTATAAAAAATGCCAGAACAAATCCCGCGACAACCAAACGAAAATGAAGCGTTAACTTTAAGAAGACATATTCTTGCTGCACATAAATCAGGAAGAGAAATGAATAATGAAGAACTTACTCAATTAGCTGAGCTAGTTGAGCAAGGTGATCCGACCTTGGTAAACGACAAAGATTTTATGAAGGCTTTTTTGAGATTACACAATGGCGAGTATTTAAGATTTGCGTCTAATAGTTTACGAGACGATGAAGATGTTGTTTTTAGCGCGTGCTCTAAGGGAACGGACGGTCTTGGAGGCGATCCTTACGCTATACAATATGCTTCCGATAGAATAAAAAAAGATGTCCCATTTTTAAAAAGATTAATTGCAGATATACGGCCTGAAAATAGAAGCGGTTTTATTAGTCGATTAGATGAAAATGTGCGAAGAGAATTTCGGGGCTAAAAATTTTTTGAAAATTAAATCATTGAAAATTGTTTAAAAATTAAAAATTACAAAATTAAAAATTTTTACTCTATGCCCCGAGAATATAGTTTGGAAAAAACCAGGAATATCGGCGTGATCGCGCATATTGACGCCGGCAAGACCACTACCAGCGAGCGGATTCTTTTTTATACCGGCAAAAAACATAAGATCGGCGAAGTGCATGAAGGTTCAACCGATTTGGATTGGATGGAGCAGGAGCGCGAGCGCGGCATCACTATTACTTCCGCGGCCACGACTTGCTTTTGGAAAGACTGCCGCATCAACCTGATTGACACTCCTGGCCATGTGGATTTTACCGCCGAAGTGGAGCGTTCATTGCGCGTCTTGGATGGCGGCGTGGTCGTCTTTGACGGCGTGGCCGGCGTTGAGCCGCAATCGGAAACCGTTTGGCATCAGGCGGACAAATACAAAGTGCCGCGCCTGGCTTTTATCAATAAAATGGACCGCACCGGAGCCGATTTTTATAAAGACTTGGAATCAATCCATAAAAGGCTTACTAAACATGCCTATCCGGTGCAGTTGCCGATCGGCGCCGAAGACCAGTTTAAGGGCATGATAGATTTATTGGAAAGAAAAGCGCGGTTTTTTTTAGACGACTTGGGCACGAAATGGGAAGATAGAGAGGTGCCGGCCGAGATGAAAGAAAAAGTGGAAGACTTTCGGGCCAAACTGGTTGAAGCGATTGCCGAAAATGACGAAGTTTTAATGAATAAATATTTAGCCGGCGAAGAAATTAAAATTGAAGATTTGAAAAAGGTTTTGCGCCAAGCGGTGATACATAATAAAATCGTGCCGGTTTTTTGCGGCAGCGCTTTGAAGAATAAGGGCGTCCAGGCCGTTTTGGACGGCGTGGTTGATTATTTGCCGTCGCCGTTAGATGTGCCGGCTATCACCGGTTTTGATCCGGATGATAAAGAAAAAATTGTTGAAGTCAAGCCGTCGGACGCGGAGCCGTTCGCGGCCTTGGCTTTTAAAATCGCCACCGATCCTTACGTGGGCAAGCTTTGTTTTATCAGAGTTTACAGTGGCGTTTTAAATTCCGGTTCCTATGTTTTAAATACTTCTACCGGCAAGAAAGAGAGAATCGGCCGCATCGTAAGAATGCACGCCAATCACCGGGAAGAAGTCCAGGAAGTCTACGCCGGTGAAATCGCGGCGGTAATCGGCTTGAAAGGCACGACCACGGGCAATACTTTATGCGTGGAAACTCGGCCGGTGGTTTTAGAGTCAATTGTCTTTCCCGAACCGGTTATTCATATTGCCATTGAGCCCAAAACCAAAGCTGATCAGGAAAAAATGGGTATGGCTTTGGCTAAATTGGCGGAGGAGGACCCAACCTTTAGCGTGAGAAGCGACGAAGAAACCATGCAGACGATTATCGGCGGCATGGGCGAGCTTCATTTGGATATTATTGTTGACCGGATGAGGCGCGAGTTTAAAGTGGAAGCTAACGTGGGCAAGCCGCAGGTAGCTTATCGCGAAACCGTCAAAAAATCAGCCGAAGCCGAAGGAAAATATATCAGGCAGTCGGGCGGCCATGGCCAATACGGCCACTGCTGGTTAAGAGTTGAACCCAATGAAACGGGCAAGGGCTTTGAGTTTATTGATGAAGTAAAAGGCGGCGTAATTCCTCGCGAATTTATTCCGGCGATTGAAAAAGGCGTGAAAGAAGCTTTGAGCCGGGGCATTCTAGCCGGCTATCCGATCGTGGATGTCAAGGCCGCGGTTTTTGACGGCTCTTTCCATGAAGTTGATTCTTCGGAAGCCGCTTTTAAAATCGCCGGCTCCCTGGCTTTCCAGGACGCCGCCAAGCACGCCTCGCCCGTAATTTTAGAGCCGATTATGAAAGTTGAAACCGTTACCCCGGAGGAGTTCATGGGCGAAGTTATCGGCGACCTGAATTCCAAACGGGCGCAGATTGAAGAAATGGGTGATCGCGGCGTAGTTAAATTCATCAAAGCAAAAGTGCCGCTGTCGGAAATGTTCGGTTACGCCACCCAGATCAGATCAATGACCCAGGGCCGCGCCAGCTATACCATGGAATTCGGCTATTACGCCGAAGTGCCGAGAAACGTGGCGGAAGAGATTATCGGGGAAAAAGAGAAAAAATAGCATACGAATTACGAATCAGTTACAAATTTACGAATATAAAAGTCAAGTTTCTTTCTATCAGGAATTTGTCCAGTGTTTGACTTTTTAGTCCAGAGAAAATATAATGTAAATACGAATCATTAGAGTGAGCGATATTAAATTTTCGTAAATTCGTAATAAATTCGTAATTCGTATTGTTATGCAGGATCAATTGCAAAAAGCGATTAATTTGGTAAAAAAAACCGGCGATAAATTAATTGTTTTCGACAGCTCCAAGCCGGACAACGCTTTTGTAATCATGTCGGTGAAAGATTATGAAAACTTGGTTTTAGGCAAAAGCGAGGTTAGGGGCTTGACAGAAGATGAGCTACTTGATAAAATAAATCGCGATATTGCCATCTGGAAAAGCGAACAAGTTGAAGATAAAGATTTTGACACCAGCCTGGATTATTTTTCCGAGCTGCCGGTTAAAGAAGATAAAGAAGAAGCGCGGGAGAAAATGATAAGAAAATTTAATAAAAGCTGGTCAATTCCGCCAAAGAGAAAGGTTAACGCCGAAGAAATTATTGAAGAAGACCGGCAGTATCTGGAAGATTTGGCGTTTTAATTATATGTTGTCATTCCCGAAGCCGCAGGCTGTCGGGAATCCAGGAGAGCGAGGCATGAACATGTTATCATAACGGCCGCATTCCTGCCGCTCCCTCCTGGATTCCCGCTTTCGCGGGAATGACAAAGAAATAAGGATTGTGCATTTCGTTAAGGAGATGTACTTTTAAAATTTTTGGCGCCCCCGTAAGTCACATGGCTAGACTGCGGCCTCGCAAGAGGTCGAGGTAATTGGTTCGATTCCAATCGGGGGCTCCAAACACGATGCAAGCTTGTCGTATCGTGTCCTTAATAAAATTCATAATAAAATTAATTATAGACGGTTGGACGCCCACCTTTTAAATTATCGGGCGATAACCCCAAAATTTCTGGATTCCCGCTTTCGCGGGAATGACAAGGTGATGTTGGGGGCCGTTAAGACAATATAATATGGCAGAAAAATTTGATCGCTCAAAACCCCATGTTAACGTGGGAACCATCGGCCATGTGGATCATGGCAAAACAACCTTGACCGCGGCAATGCTTACGGTATTGCATCACAAGGGTTTTAAGGCTACCCAAAAAAGCGTTGACCAGATTGACTCGGCGCCGGAAGAAAAGGCGCGCGGTATTACTATCGCCACTTGCCACGTTGAGTATGAAACTGAAAAAAGGCACTATGCGCACGTGGACTGCCCGGGCCATGCTGACTATGTTAAAAACATGATCACCGGCGCGGCGCAAATGGACGGAGCCATTTTAGTGGTTTCCGCCGCTGACGGACCCATGCCCCAAACCAGAGAGCACATTCTTTTGGCCAGACAGGTCGGCGTACCATACATTATTGTCTTCTTGAACAAGTGCGATATGGTGGAAGATAAAGAATTAATTGACTTGGTTGAGGAAGAAATCCGCGATTTATTAAAGAAATACGAATTCCCGGGCGACACCACGCCGATTATCCGCGGCAGCGCTTTAAAGGCGCTGGAAAGTCCGGACGGGGAATACGGCAAAGCCATTTTGGATTTGGCCAAAGCCTTGGATGAATATATCCCCGAACCCAAGCGCGAAACCGATAAGCCGTTCTTGATGCCGGTTGAAGACATTTTCTCAATTGAAGGCCGCGGCACAGTCGTGACCGGCAGAATTGAGAGAGGCACCATCAAATTAAACGATGAAGTGGAAATTATCGGTTTAAGGGATACGCAAAAGACCGTTATCACCGGCATTGAAATGTTCAATAAATCATTGGATCAGGGCCAAGCTGGCGATAACGCCGGTTTGCTTTTACGCGGCACCAAAAAAGATGAAGTGGAAAGAGGCCAGGTTTTGGCCAAACCGGGCACGGTTCATCCTCATTCTGAATTTGAAGGCGAAGTTTTCGTCTTAACCAAAGAAGAAGGCGGCCGCCACAAGCCGTTTTTCAAAGGCTATAAGCCGCAATTCTATATCCGCACCACCGATGTCACCGGCGAAGTTGAATTGCCGGCCGGCACGGAAATGGTCATGCCCGGCGATACGGTTAATTTAAAGATTAAATTAATCGCCCAAGTAGCTCTGGAAGAAAAGATGAGATTCGCTATTCGCGAAGGCGGCAAAACCGTGGGCGCTGGAGTAGTCACTAAGATTATTAAATAATGGCAGATACGGCCCTGCCGTAACTAAACGGCGGGGCAAATTTGTTCTTATTTAAACATAATCCTAATCTACAAACATAATCCTAATCTACAAATATTTGTAGATTGGCATATCATTTGTAGATTTGAATTAATTATTTTACATGACCGAAGCTAAAGACAAAAAGTCCATTAGAGACGATAAGGCGAAAGAAGAGATAAAAGCTAATGAGGAGTCTAAGCAAAGGATCCGCATTAAGATTAAGGCTTTTGATCACAAGATTATTGACCAATCAACCAAGACTATTATTGACACGGCCGAGCGGACCGGAGCGCAGATTTACGGACCCATACCTTTGCCGACGGAAAAGAAAAAGTACACAGTCAATAGCTCTACTTTTGTGCATAAAGATTCCCGGGATCAATATGAAATCAGAATTCATAAGAGGCTGGTAGATATTATTGAACCCACGGCCAAGACTATCGAGTCGTTGACTAATCTGGGGCTGCCGGCTGGCGTGGATATTGAGATTAAGATGTAAGGGCACAAATTGAACATAGATTGGACAGATTGACACAGATTTAATTATCAGTTAGAATGTTTTTTAGATAATATTAACGATTGTTTAAGCAACTCCTGCGGGAAAGTGCTTGAATAATGGTTGATATAAAAACGAGGTAAATCCAATAAAACAGCTAAAATTCCATTAAGTCTAGAGAATTGAACCGCCATGGGCGGCTTAAGCTGGTTTTGTTGAAGACCAGTTTTTTATATCTACGAATATTAAAATGCGAATACTACGAATAGTATGCAAATACTACAAAATTATTATATTTGTAGTATTCGTGTAACATTTGTAGTATTAGGATTATATCCTGTATTTAGTTTTAGTTTATAACTTAAAGAAGCAAAAGCATATTTTAGTATGAAGTATATTATAGGAAAAAAATTAGAAATGACGCAGGTTTGGCAGGGTGAAAATGTGGTGGCCGTAACCAAAGTTCAGGCCGGCCCTTGTCCGGTAGTGCAGCTGAAGAATGTTAAAACCGATGGATATAATTCCGTTCAGCTTGGGTTTGGCTTAAGAAAAGAAAAAAATATTAGCCAGCCGCAACTCGGCCATTTGAAGAAAGCCGGCCAAGTTTCAAAGGATGGAAAGAAAAATTTAAAATATTTAAGGGAATTCAGAGATGAAGTGAAAAATTTGAAGATAGGCGATGTCATTGATGTAAGCACTTTCGCGGTTGGTGATACGGTTAAGGTGATCGGCACTTCCAAAGGCAAGGGTTTTCAGGGCGGCGTGAAACGGCACGGCTGGAGCGGACATTTTCAAACTCATGGCACCAAAGATCAGGTAAGAACTTCCGGCTCCATCGGCGCGGGCGGCATCCAGCACGTTTTGAAGGGCAAAAGGATGTCCGGCCGCATGGGCAATGACCGGGTGACAACCAGCAACGTAAAAATCGTGCAAGTTGATCAGGCGAATAATATTCTATATGTAAGCGGCGCAGTCCCGGGCGCGAGAAATAGCGTGGTGATGATTCAGGGAGAAGGGGAGCTGAAAATTGCGCAGCCGAAAGTTGAAGTAGCCGCGAAAACTGAAGTGGCGAAAGAGAAAAATCCGGAAGTGAAAACTGAAACCGCGGTGGAAACAAAGACGGAAGAGAAAAAAGAAGTTGTGAGTAAAGTTGAGTTAGTCGCGGAGAAGACAAAGTAAAATTTTCAATAGAATAAAAAACAGAAAAAACAAATAAGAGAAATGGAGGTCAGAAATGATTGCAATTACAGAAGCAGAGTTGGAGCTGATGTTTGGACCACGACCAATTGAATCACAGCCATTCGTGGTGGCGGACGTGGAAAAATTGCGCCAAGAGGTGGCGGAGCTTGATGCCGAGTATCGTGATCTGGCCACTGAGTTAAGCCAATACCAGGAGGTAATCCAATGGAGAGAGGAACATCAAGAGTTCGTCCGGAAGTTTGAGCGAATGATTAGAGCCAGAGCCCTTGTTGAACGCCTGCGCAGGCTGTTGCAACCACTACCATTGATGTCACAACTATTCATCATGGTGAACGAGTCGGTAGTGCTAAAAGAGGTGGCGGAACTTGATGTTGAGTATCGTGATCTGGCCGCTGAGTTAAGCCAAGACCAAGAGGCAATCCAGTGGAGACGCAACCACCGACAGTTTGTGAGGGCATTTGAGAAGATGGTTACGGCCAGAGCCGTTGCCGATCGTTTGCGAAAACTGCTATACGATGGGGATGCCAGGTCGGCGCTGGACGACGAGGCCAGCTAAAGGTCTAGAGAGGCCAGTCCTCATGGGGCGGAGGAAGCAAACTCCCCCCAATTTTACAGATTAGTGATTTGAATAATTTTTGTCATGGCGGCCTCCGAGCCGCCATCCAGGAGTATGTAGCAAGAACGCGAATGGTAAAATAATGTGTTCGTGCCACACTCTCCTGGATTGCGGGTCAAGCCCGCAATGACAATAATAATGAAATATGGCGATAAAAGTAAAAATCTACAATCAGCAAGCGGAAGAAAAGGGAGAAATGGAGCTTAGTGCCAAAATTTTTGGCGTGCCAGCCAACGCGGCTTTAGTGCATCAGGCGGTGGTTGCCCAGATGGCCAACATGAGGAAAGTTTTAGCGCATACTTTGATTAGAAGCGAAGTGCGCGGCGGCGGCAAAAAGCCTTGGGCGCAAAAGGGAACGGGCCGGGCGCGCCATGGTTCTTCTCGCTCGCCGATCTGGCGCGGCGGCGGAGTGACTTTCGGTCCGAGGAAAGACCGCAATTTCAAATTGAGAATCAATAAAAAAATGAAACAAGCGGCCATTTTTATGGCTTTGTCCGATAAAGTAGCCAGCAATCATTTTATAGTTTTAGATCAATTGGCGATGGCCGAATATAAAACCAAGGCGTTTAACGCCATTGTTGCCGGCCTGGAAAAGCAGACGGGCGCCAAGCCGCTCGCGGCCGAGCCAGCCGAAGCAGGTAAGCAAAAAAGCCAAGAGGTAAAAAAACAAGAAAACAAGAAAACAAAAAAACAAGAAAACAAGAAGCGGAGCATATTAATTATGGTGGACAAGGCTGATGAAAAATTAAATAATTCGGTCAGAAATTTGCCCGGCATTAAATTGCAGAATTTAGATAATATCAACGTGGTGGATTTATTGAAATACAAAAATTTAATCATGACCAAGGCGGCGATTAAAAAAACGGAAGAAAGATACGGGTAATTTTTAATTTTATAATTTTTAAATAATATCTTAATTTTTAATAACTAAATATAATTCAGCTCTCACGACTCGCATTTTATTAAAAATTAGAATATTTGGTTATTATTTAAAAATTATAAAATTAAAAATTAAAAATTGTAATCTATGTCACTATTCGGCAAGAAAACTGAAGATAAAAAAGCAGATAAGACAAAAGAGGTTGCAAAACCCGCTCCGGTTCAAGCTGCTAAAAAAGTCCTTAAGACCGAACCGGCCGGCAAAAGCATGAAAGATTTGTATGCCGCGCCCAGCACCGTGAAAACCGTTAAAGCCGGCGGTAAAAAGACGGAAGTGAGAACGGTTTATGGCAATGCTTATAGAATTTTAGCCAAGCCGTTAGTGACTGAAAAAGTGAGCAATTTAGGTGTTTTAAATAAATATGTTTTCGCCGTAGCGCTTGATGCCAATAAAATAGAAATAGCTAAAGCTGTTAAAGAAATCTATGGCATCAAGCCGATCGGCGTTAACGTTATTAATAAGATAGGCAAGAAGGCGCGTTATGGCCGAACCAGCGGCAAGAGAAAAGATTGGAAGAAGGCTATTGTAACCTTGCCCGAAGGCCAGACCATTAAAATTTACGAAGGAGTTTAGTTCAATTAAAAATTACGAATTAACAATTATCAATTAAGATTACAAAAATTCGTAATTCGTAATTGATAATTCGTAATTGATTCTATGGGAATTAAAATAGTAAAACCTACATCATCAGGCAGGCGGTCGGCAACATTCGACGATTTTTTGGATATTACCAAAACTGAACCGGAGCCGAGTTTGATTACCATCAAGAAGCCCCAGGCGGGCAGAAACAACACCGGCAAGATTACGGTGCGCCATCAGGGCGGCGGCGTTAAAAGATATCTCCGCCAAATTGATTTTAAAAGAGACAAATTTGATATTCCGGGCAAGGTAATGTCTATTGAATATGATCCGAACCGCGGTGCAAGAATCGGCTTGGTATATTATAAAGACGGCGAAAAAAGATATATCATTATGCCGCTGGGCCTGAATGTCGGCGAGGAAATTTTAAGTTCAAAGAATAAAATTGAAATTAAAACCGGCAATGCCATGCCCATTAAATTCATTCCTGCCGGCATCCAGGTTTATAATCTTGAATTAGAGCCGGGACGGGGCGCGCGCGTCGCCCGCGCGGCAGGCAATTTAGCGTCTGTGATGGGCGTTGAAGGGGATTATGCGCAGATTAAAATGCCTTCCAGCGAAATTCGGCTGGTGAACAAAGAGTGCCTTTGCACAATCGGCCAAGTAAGCAATCCGGACAGAAATCACATCGTTATCGGCCGAGCCGGCCGGCAAAGACTTTTGGGCGTAAGGCCGACGGTAAGAGGAACGGCCATGAATCCGGTGGACCATCCGCATGGCGGCGGTGAAGGCAAGCAATCAATCGGTTTAAGGCACCCGAAGACAAAATGGGGCAAACCGGCGCTGGGAGTCAAAACCAGGGACCACAAAAAGAGATCCAATAGATTAATTATTTCAAGAAGAGTAAAATAATTTATATAATATATGTCCAGATCGTTGAAAAAAGGGCCATACGTTAACGAAAGATTAATGAAAAAAATCAGAGCCTTGCGCCAGGGGGATAAGGCCGTTATTAAGGTTTGGGACAGGGCTTGTACGATTGCTCCGGAAATGGTAGGCTTTACCATCGGCGTGCATAATGGCAAGCAACATGTGCCGGTTTTTATTGTGGAAAATATGGTAGGGCACAAGCTGGGAGAATTTTCACCAACCAGGAAATTTATCAGCCATGGCGGCAAGATGGCCAAAGATCAGGCCAGAGAATCGGCCGCGGCCGGAGCGCCAGCGCCAGCCGGAGCGCCAGCGCCGAAAGCAGGCAAGTAAATCAATAATTCGTAATTGATAATTGATAATTTGTAATTGAATCTATTTATGGAAGTAAAAGCGAAATTAAAATTTATCAAAATGTCGCCGACCAAGATAAGACTGGTGGCTAATTTGATAAAAAAAATGCCGGTAGTCAAAGCGCTGGACCAGTTGCAATTTATAGATAAATTGGCCGCCGGGCCGGTAGCTAAGCTCATAAAATCAGCCATGGCGAACGCCGAGCACAATTTTGAATTGGTTAAAGATAATTTATTCATAAAAGAAATAACCATCGGCCAGGGTCCGACTTTGAAGCGCTGGATGCCCAGAGCGCACGGACGAGCAACACCCATCAGAAAACGGACCAGTCATATTTACTTGGTTTTAGATGAGATTAAGCCTTCGGGCAAGGTGGCTGCGAAAAAGCAGGTTTTGGCCTCGCCGATTAAGCTTGAAACCAAGCCCAAAAAAGAACCGGCCGTTGAAATCAAAGAACCGGCCAAAAAAGACAAGAAAGAAAAGAACATTGAAACCAAAGAAGAAGGCAAAGTAATTACCGATCCGAGGATGGAAGGACGCCGCGGCCACGCCAGGATAGAAGGCGGCAGCAAGGGGTTTGTGGGGAAGATGTTTAGGAGAAAGAGCGGATAATAAATCAATTAAAAATTAAAAATTACGAATTAAAAATTATAAATTCCTTAATTCGTAATTGATAATTGATAATTTGTAATTGAATCTATGGGACATAAAGTAAATCCAAAAGTATTTAGGTTGAATATTACCAGGACTTGGCCGTCCCGATGGTTTGCTACTGGAAAGATTTTAATTAAAAATTTAGAGCAGGATGTTAATTTAAGAAAATATTTATTCACCGAGTTTAGGGAAGCCGGCGTGGATCGGGTGGAGATAGAAAGAAGCGGGCATAAGGTTGTAATCGGTATTTTTACGGCTAAGCCGGGGATTATAATCGGCCGCGGCGGTAGCGGCGCGGGTGATTTAAAAAAGAAATTGCATGATAAATTTTTAAAGAATTTCAAGTTGGGCGATATAAATTTGAATATCACGGAATTTGACAGGCCGAATTTATCGAGCGCGATTATCGCCGGTTTGATGGCGATTGACATTGAAAAAAGAATGCCTTTCAGAAGAGTAATGAAGCAGGCGATTAGCCGGATAGAAAGAGCGGGCGCTTTAGGAGTAAAAGTAATTATCAGCGGCCGGTTAAATGGCGCGGAAATCGCCAGGACGGAAATGCTTACCTCGGGCAAAGTTCCGTTGCACACCTTAAGAGCCGATATTGATTTCGCCAAAGCCACGGCCAAAACCACCTATGGAACCATTGGAATAAAGTTATGGATATATAAGGGAGATGTGTTTAAGAAAGAAAGCGAGACTGCCAAAGGAGAAATTGTCGGAGAAAAGAAGTAATTAGCCAATTTAAAATTAAAAATTACGAATTAAGAATCGTCAAATATAAAGTGAATTCGTAATTGATAATTGACAATTTGTAATTGAATCTATGTTGATGCCAAAAAAAACAAAATGGAGAAAGTCGCATAAGCGTAAAAGGGGAGGCAAAGCCTCGCAGATGATTAAGTTGAGCTTTGGCGATTACGGCCTAAAGAGTTTGGGCGCTTACTGGGTAACCTCCCGGCAGATTGAAGCAGCCAGAAAAGTTTTAACCAGATATATCAGCAAAGGCGGCAGGCTTTGGATCAGAATTTTCCCGGATAAATCAGTGACGGTTAAGGGCGGAGAAATTCCCATGGGTAAAGGCAAGGGCGCGGTTGACCATTATGTCGCCGTGGTTAAACCCGGCATGATAATGTTTGAAATAGCCGGCATCAGCGAACCAGAAGCCAAGGAAGCCATGAAGATGGCCGCTTATAAGTTGCCGGTTAATTGCAAATACATCAAGAAATAAAATATTATATGGATTTAAAAGAATTAAAACTTAAAACCGAAAAAGAATTGAGGAAAATCTTGGACGAATCTCGCGACAAATTGAGAGATTTGCGCTTTAAGGATGCTAATAAGCAGCTGAAAGATGTTAGAGAGATTAGGGTGATAAAAAGGACAATTGCACGGATTTTAACATTAATAAATCATAAGAATAAAAAATAATTTTCCATTGAAAATTAATATAATAAATATGGTAGAACAAAGTCAAAATAGCCAGCCAGCTAAGCGCCAAGTCATTAAACGCAAGTTTAGCGGCGTGGTTATAGGCGATAAAATGGATAAAACCAGAGTGGTCGCGGTTGAAACCGCCAGAATATATCCGAAATACCATAAACGGTTTAAAGTAAGCAGGAAGTTCAAAGTTCATGACGAGAAGAATCAATATAAAGTCGGCGATAAAGTGCGGTTTGTTGAATGCCGCCCGTTAAGCAAAGAAAAGCGCTGGCGCATGATATATTAAGAATTTTAAATTTTAAATTTGAAATTAAGGTATGATACAGGTACAAACAATATTAAAAGTTGCTGATAATACTGGCGCTAAAAGAGCGATGTGCATTAGAATTCAAGGCGGTTACAAAAAACGATATGCCAGCGTCGGGGAGATTATTACCGTAGTAATTAAAGAAGCTGAACCGCATACCGCGATTAAAGACGGAGACATTGCGCAGGCAGTAATCATCAGAACCAAAAAAGAAATCAGGCGTTCTGACGGCGCGTATTTACGTTTTGACGATAACGCTTGCGTTATTATTGAAAAAGATAAAAAAGATCCTAAAGGCACAAGAATTTTCGGCCCGGTGGCGCGCGAATTAAAGCAGTTGGGTTTTGCCAAGATTGCTTCGCTGGCGCCGGAGGTGCTATAAGTCAATTATCAATTAAGAATTATATGAAGATAAAGAAGGGAGACAAAGTAAAAATATTAGCAGGCAAAGACAAGGGCAAGACCGGCAAAGTTTTGCAAGTTTTTCCCTTAGGCAACCGGGCTTCGATTGAAGGCTTGAATCTTTTGATTAAGCATATGCGCCCGAGGAAGCAGGGCGAGAAAGGGCAGAGAATTGAATTTCCCGCGCCCCTGGACTTATCAAATGTCATCTTGGTTTGCAAAGCCTGCGATCGGCCGACCAGAGTAGGCTATAAATATATAGAAGTCGTGAAAAATGAAGTTAAACATAAGAAAAAAGTAAGGGTTTGTAAAAAATGCAAGCAAGCGATAGATTAATTAAGAATTCGCATATATGAATTTAAAAGAGAGATACCAAAAAGAAATAATTCCGAAAATGATCGCGAAATTCGGTTATAAGAACGTCATGGCCGTGCCGCGCCTGGTTAAAGTTGTGCTGAATTCCGGCGTGGGCAGGAATGCCAAAGATAAGGCTTTTATAGATAGCGTTGTTTCCAGCTTGGAAAGGATTAGCGGCCAAAAGCCGATTTTAACAAAAGCCAAACAGTCAATTTCCGCTTTTAAAACCAGGAAAGGCATGACTTTGGGAGTGGCGGTGACTTTGCGCAATAAAAGAATGTATGATTTCGTGGATAAATTAGTTGATATAACTTTTCCCAGAATCAGAGATTTCAGGGGCATCAGCCAGCAACAGGTAGACAATCATGGCAACTTGGCCGTTGGTTTTAAGGAGCATATCGCTTTCCCGGAAATTAAAGCCGACGAAGCGGAAAACATCCATGGTTTGGGAGTCTGCCTTAGCACCACTGCGAAAAACCGCGAGCAAGGCCTAGAGTTGTTTAAATTACTAGGTTTCCCTTTCAGGGCGGATGAGACTGAGCCTAAAGCGGGAAAAATTAAGAAAAAATAATTTAAATTATTGTCTATATGCCAAGAACAGCTTTAATCGTAAAAGCCAAAAGAAAACCAAAATTTTCCACCAGAATTATCAGGCGCTGCTGGCGCTGCGGCCGCAATCACGGCTATATGAGAGATTTTGGCTTATGCCGCATTTGTTTCAGGGAACTGGCGTCCAATAACGATATACCGGGAGTCACCAAGTCCAGCTGGTAATTTCAATTATCAATTAACAATTAAGAATTACGAATTAGTTAAATAAATGAATAAAATAATTCGTAATTGATAATTCGTAATTGTAAATTTATTAAATATGACCGATCCAATCGCAGACATGCTAACAAGAATCAGGAATGCACAAGCCGTAAATAAAAAAACGGTTGTTTTGCCTATGAGCAGAATGAAATATAATATTGCGAAAATTTTAGAGCAGGGCGGCTGGATTGAGAAAGTGGAGATAATTAAAGTCGCGGCCAAAAAGAATTCAAGTTCCGCCTTTAATGAAATAAAGATTGAATTAAAATATAAGAACGGCCAGCCGATGATTTCTTGCTTAAAGAAAGTAAGCACGCCGGGTAGAAGGGTCTACGCGGGTAAAACAGAGCTGCCTAAAGTGTTGAATAATTTGGGCATCGCGATTATTTCCACTCCGCGCGGCTTAATGACCAACAAAGAGGCCAAAAAGCAAGGCATCGGCGGAGAAGTGATTTGCGAAATATATTAAATCAATGATCAATGAAAAATTACGAATTACGAATTAAAATCATGAAATTGTTAATTGATAATTCGTAATTGCAGATTGAATAAAACTATGTCGAGATTAGGAAAATTGCCAATTGAATTACCCCAGGGAACTCAAGTAAAACTTGAGAGCGGTTTTATTATCGTCAAGGGACCGAAAGGCGAGCTTAAAACCAAATTGCATGAATCAGTCAAAGCTGCTATAACCGATAAAGCAGTTACGCTTAGCATCGGCGACCAAACAAAAGTAAAGGACAAGGCTTTGTGGGGCTTGTTCAGGAGTTTGATAAATAACATGGTAACCGGAGTCAATCAGCCATATTCCAAAAAATTGGAGATTAACGGCGTGGGTTTCAAGGCGGCGGTAAGCGGCAGCAAATTAACGCTGAATGTGGGATTTTCCCACCCGGTAGTTTATGAATTGCCGGCCGGAATCAAAGCCGACGTTCAAGCCAATATCATTACTGTGAGCGGCATCGATAAATATCTTGTTGGAGAAACGGCGGCGCGCATCAGAAGAATCAGGAAGCCAGAACCTTATAAAGGCAAGGGCATTAAATATAGCGATGAAATATTAAGGCGCAAGGCCGGCAAGACGGCCGGCAAGACCGAAACCAAGTAACTCGCCTGCGAATAGCATGCGAATGCCGCAAATGAAATTAGTTATTCGTGGCATTCGCACGAATTCGCAGATTCGCATTAACTATATGGATAAAAATAAAATAAAACAAGGCAAAAGAATCAGGCGCAAAGGCAGAGTAAGAGCTAAAGTAAACGGCACAGCCGCTTGCCCCAGATTAAGCGTATTTAGATCAAACCGCGGCTTTTATGTTCAGATAATCAATGATCAGATTGGCAAAACAGTAGTGAGCGCCAGCGCCGGCGAAGTGAAAATTAAAGATAAAAAAGTTGCCGTGAGCTTGGAGTTGGGCAAGTTAATTGCTCAAAAAGCCGTTAAAAAAGGCATCAGCAAGGTAGTGTTTGACCGTAATGGCTATAAATACCACGGCCGGGTAAAGGCGCTGGCCGAAGGAGCAAGAGCGGGGGGATTACAATTTTAATTTTAGAGTATCAATATGACGGAAGAAAAAAAACCACAAGAGAATAAGAAAAGTGAAATAGCGCCGGCCACGGAAGCTAAGGTTAAAGCTGTCCGCCCAATCACTCCTGCGCGCGGCGATAGCGGACGTGCCGCGCCGGCGGCCGGAGCGAAAAATAATCTTTCGTCCGGATCCGGTTTTGGCGAAAGAGGCGGAGACAGAAGGAAAAATTTTAAGGGCAAGCGAGGAGCTCCGCGCGGCCGAGGCGAGGGCAAAGACGAAGAGTTTGAACAAAAAATGATTGATATCGCCAGAGTAACCAGAGTTATGGCCGGGGGCAAGAGAATGCGCTTCAGGGCCTGCGTGGCTATTGGCAATAAAAAGGGCAGAGTGGCCATCGGTTTGGCCAAAGGCGCCGACGTTACCGGGGCGGTTACCAAGGCGGTTAATAAGGCTAAAAAAGAATTTACCGACGTACCGATAGTGAATGAAACCATTCCTCATGAAATTTATCAGAAGTTGGGCGCGGCCAAGATTTTATTAAAACCGGCTAAAAAAGGACGAGGCTTGATTACCGGCGGCGTGGTGAGAATTATTTTGGAATTAAGCGGAGTAAAAAATATAACCGGCAAAATTTTAGGCACCGGCAATAAGGTTAATAACGCCAAATGCGTGATGGAGGCTCTGAAAAATTTAAAACGGCCGGAGCTGAAACGGGTTAAAGCGGAAAAAGAAAAACCCGCTTTGACAACCATAACCGATCTTGCCGGCCAAGACAAAAAGTAAATAGTATATTATAATAATATCATTATGTCTTTATCATTGCATACAATTAAACCGGCAACAGGAGCCACTAGGCGCCGCAAGACAGTCGGCCGAGGCAATTCCTCCGGCCACGGCACTTTTAGCACGCGCGGCACCAAGGGGCAAAGATCAAGAACCGGCGGCAGAAATAAATTAAAGCGGTTGGGCTTTAAGAAAATCATGCTTCAGACGCCGAAAAACAGGGGTTTTAGGTCGGATAAACCAAAAAATCAGGCGGTTAATCTCAAGGCTATTAATCAGCTTTTCGCCGATGGCGCCAAGATAAACGCCGCGAGTCTTTATAAGGCCGATTTAGTCGGCAACCTGAAAGAGCCGATCAAAATTTTAGGCGACGGGGAATGGAAGTTGAAAAATTTGGAATTTACGGGCGTCAAGATAAGC
>JAQTVB010000025.1 GCA_028707005.1 Patescibacteria group bacterium | reverse complement strand
GTGGGGGAAATGCATAGAGTGATGAAGCCCGGCGCGATACTCTATCTGACGGTTCCGTTCGTGGCTAATTTTCATTCTTCACCCAACGATTATTATCGTTGGAGCAAAATCGGGCTCAAAACTTTGCTTAAAGATTTTCAGGAAATAGATTGCGGAGTAAGAAGCGGCCCGACTTCGGCTTTGGTCTATGTTTTAGGCGAATGGTTGAGTACGATTTTTAGCTTCGGCATTGTGAAAATTCAGCAATTTCTTTCCATTTTTTTCATGGTGGTTCTTTCACCCTTGAATTTTATTGATTATTTAATTTATAAATTGCCGGCAAGTGAAAATATCGCTTATGGTTTTTATTTTATCGGCAAGAAAAAATAAAATGCAAAAAATCAAGTATTTTTTAAGTTTTATTAAAGATCTGGTTAAAAGCCATAAGCTGGCTGTAATTTGCGCTCTGGTGGTGGGAATGATTTATTTGGCTCCGTATCTTTTTTTTATCGCGTCGTTGGGCGGTGATTATAAAGGCATACCGATGATGTCAACGGCCAATGAAGACGCTTATTTACTGCGCATGCAAGAAATCATGGATGGCCATTATTTAATCGGTTCGCCGGTATATTTTGAATATAAAAACGAATGGCCGATGATGCCGCCAGCCGGAGAGATGTTCTACGCTTTGCCCAGTTTGATTTTTAATATATCCATAATCAATGTATTAATGGCCAGCAGATTTATTTTGCCGTTAATTTTGTTTTTATTGGTTTATTTTTTGATTTTTGAGCTTTCTTTGAATAAAAATTATTTATCAAGTAAAATCAACGCGATTGCCGGTTCTTTGTTTGTAATTTTAGGCTATGATTTAGTTGATTACCGCACTTTATGGCTTTTATTAACCGGTAAAATAGGATTTGGCGCGAAATTTTTGCTTTGGGCCAGGCCGGTTAACCCGATCTTGGGGGCAATTTTTTTATTTTCGTTTTTATTGTGCCTTTGGTTTATCATAAAAAATGGTAAATTTAAGAAAACACTCATCATTTTGGCCGGCGCTTTTTTATCTTTGATGATCGGCAGTTATTTTTTTAGTTGGGGGTTAGCCTTATCGGTTCTGGCGATTTTGGTTTTTACATATTTGTTGAAAAAAGAATATAGAATTGTCAAAAATTTATTATTAATAATATTGACCACCGTATTAGCGACTCTGCCTTTTTGGTTCATGTCTTTTCAGGCCAGCAAAAGCCCGTGGTATAAATTATCAGTGTTGAGAAACGGATTATTTTATACGCACCAGCTGATGTTTAACAAAGTTCTGCTGGCCGCGTTATTTTTTTATTTTTTATTATCCATTCCCGCTCTTCTAAGAAAAATAAAATTGGTTTTAAAAGATCGGGCATTATTTAGAGGCCAATTTAATTTATTAATCTTGAAAGATTGGCAAATCTTTTGTTTATCCCTGCTGTTAGGCGGTTTGTGGGCGTTGAATCAACAGGCGGTTACGGGCATGACTATTTGGCCGTATCATTTTGTTCAATATACGATTCCTTTTTCCATAGTTACGGCCATGGTTCTGATTTATAACATTATTTATATAAAGAATAAGTATGTTTGGGGCTTGATAATAACTATAGTAATAGCTTCTTCTCTGGTTTTCGGCATTGGTACTCAAGCAGGAGCTTATAGAAAAAGTTATGATTTTTTTGCCGGCCAGCAAAAATATAAACAAGTTTTTAATTGGCTTAACCAGCAGAAAAAGGATTGCGTAGTATTAGTTAAAGAGCCCGAGCATGCCTGGTATGAATTAAATGATTTAATATCGGGTTTTACCCATTGCAATATTTACGCTTCCGAACAAACTTATTCTCTGATGCCCTATGAACGTTCGCACTTTAATTATTTGGTTAATTTGAGATTAAAGGGAGTGTCGGCGGAAAATATTGAAGAATATATGAAAGAAAATGAAGTTGAAGTGGCAACTTATTTATTTTCAAATTGGAGAGGTGTGTATAATCTTGCCGATTTTCCCGATTTTCCCGATCTGCTCCTGGCGGAAAGAATAAAAAAATTTCCTCAAGATTATCGGGAGTTTCTTAAAAAAAATTTCGGCCAGGAGCTTAGAAAGTATCAAATTGACTATATACTGTCCGTCGATCCTCTTACCAGCGAGTTATCTTCGCAACTAGGGGGCGTGCGCCAGGAATTTAATAGCGGCAATGTCTTCATATATGCGTTGAAAAAATAAAACAGCGGTAAGCCGCTGTTTTATTTTTTTTATCTTCATTTTTATTCCGTCGTTTGTTGGGCTATTTCAGGCTTTTTTGATTTTAAAGAAATTATCAATAACTCTTCGCACGTGGTTAACGTGGTTTTTGTTTAGGGCCGGATGGCAGCCGATAAAAAGCGCTGTGTCGCGGAGCTTGCGCGCGATTGGCAGCTGACCAATGGTTTTATGCGGCAGTTTTCGAAAAATCGGCTGATCCGGCAGGCAGCCGTCGAAGAAAGACCTGGTTTCAATCCCGTTTTTTTCCAGGTACCAGGCAAATTCTTTACGGGTAAATTTATTATTTTTTTTAACCAAGATGCAATAGCCGTAAAAACTGTGCATGGTATTTCTACGCACTTCCGGGGTTTGAAAATATTTATTGTATTTACTGAATAATTTTTGCTGTTGGCCGACAATTTTTAAACGGCGCGCGTTGAGCTGATCTAATTTTTTCAATTGCACAACGCCCAATGAAGCCGCGATATCGGTCATGCGCACATTATAACCGAGCCTGGCGGTAACATAGCGAGCGTCATAATTCTTTAAGATATTATCGGAAAAAGAGAAACGTTTGCCTTGCGTGATTTTTGCCGGCAATCGGCCAAATTCTCTTAGAGAGCGCAAGATGTCATTATACTGTCGGTTGTTGGTAAAAACTGCTCCACCCTCGCCGGTCGTGATGTTGTGGGCAACATAGAAACTCATGGTTGCCAGCTCCCCGAAGGAACCAACTTTTCGCTTGCCGATCATCGCTCCATGCGCCTCGCAGCAATCTTCGATGACAATCAGCTTATGCCGCTTGGCGATGGCGGTTATTTTTTGCATATCAGCCGGATTACCGAAGCTATGCACTACCATAATGGCGCGGGTTTTTTTGGCGATGGCCTTTTTTATTTCTAGCGGATCGATATTCCATGATTTTTTTTCAACATCAACATACACGGGAATAAGGCCGAGATGCAGTATGGGCGCGGCCACCGCGGAAAAAGTTGTCGCCGGAACAATAACTTCATCTCCCGGTTTGATTTTCTTTGCTTCCAGCAAAGTCGCTAAGGCCAGCAAGTTGGCCGAAGAGCCGGAATTAACCGCTACCGCGTATCTTCTGCCGATATATTCCGCCAGCATTTTTTCAAATTCCAAGACTTTCGGACCTTGAGAAATTCTTAAGTCCAAAATGGAATCAAGCACGCTTAAAATTTCTTTTTCATCGTAGGCCGGCCAGCCGATGGTAACTTTGTTATTGGGAATAGCGTATTCTTCAGGCCGGTTTCTAAATAGTTGTTTAGTGAGCTTTGCTATTTTTCGCCGATAAACATATTGGTTCATAATTTTAAAACATATAAGTTGAATAATTTTAATTATAACCCGCTTTAGTAAAAATTGTCAAAGCGAAAAAACGGCGGCGGTTGCAATTTTAGATTATTTTTGTTAAAGTTATCGTATATCAATTGATGGTTTCTCAATAGTATTTTTATGAAAATATTTGTTATTACCCCCAAATTAGATTTTTTAACCGCCGGCGGAACGACGGACGAATATGATTTGGCTTATAGAACTTTGCAGGAAATGGGCCATGAGGTTTCGGTTTTTACCACCTGCCCAAAGGCAAATAATATTCCGTATAAATTGCCTTATAATGTTTTTGAGGAAGGTATTGGTTCGCGCCGGATGCTTGGCATACAAAAGGGCGTATTTAAGATTTTAAAGAAATATGCCGACCGGGCCGATGCTTTTTTTATTGACGGACAGGTTTTTTTATATGGCGCCGGGTTTTACAGAATGCTGGGTGGAAAAGTTCCGGTCGCCGCCTATTTTAATCGCGAGCTCATCGCTTGGCCGGCGAATGTTTCTTCTTTGCTGGCGCCTCAAAAAGAAAATCCGTTAAAACGGCTTAAAAGGCGCATTCGTTTTTATTTTGAACGCTATCTTTTAATGCCCTTGACTAATTATCTGGATATAATCGGATTTTCCAATCCGCGTTTAATGGAAAAATATGGAGAATTCGGCATGAAGACAAACGATAGATGTTTTATCTATGGCGATCCGTTTGATTATCGGGGGCTGATGAAAAAGCATGATCTTCATGAAGATTCATATCGGCAGAGAAATAAAGCTCATGGGCCGTACACGATTATTTATTCCAGCAAAATGTATCCGGGAAAAGGTTTTGATTTGTTATTGGCGGCTTTTTCCAAGCTTAAAAATAAAGATAATTTCCGTTTGATTTTAGGCGGCAACGGGCCGGAGGAAAGTTCTATCCATAAAATGGTCCGCGATTTGCGCCTTGAATCATACGTGGAATTACCCGGCTGGATGACCAAAGAGGAGCTTTATCGCCGTTTTGGGCTAGCTGATATGTTTATCCAGGCGCGCTGGAGAAATGACCTTACTTCCATGTCTTTGATGACCGCCATTTTGTTCGGCTTGCCTTCAATCCTACCCGGCGGCGGCGGCTTAGAATGGCTGGCGCAAAAATGCGCACTTTATTTTAAAGATAATGACACAGACGATTTGGCGCGAAAAATTGAACAACTGGCGGATGATCGCCGGCTTAGAGAGCAACTTTCCAAGAATTGCTATGCGAGGATGGATGAGCCGGAGTTAAATCATCGGAGCAGAATTAAGGAGCTGGAAAAAAGAATGAAGGCAGCGATCGCGCAGGCCAAATAATCCTTTAAATAATAATTTTAATATGGCTGTAAATAAAAACCGGACATTGAAGGCAAGATGTATAAGCGATTTAAGGGGCGAGCTATGCGTAAATAAAATTGGCGGCAGGGAATTTAACGTTATCTTCACTAAAGCCGGTGCGTATCGGGCCGGAGATTATCACTCGGCGGAACAGTACAGCATCATTTTGCGGGGAAAAGTTAAAATAACCTTAAGGCGGAACAATAAAGACGTAACCCGAAAATACGGCCCGAATGAATTAATTATTATACCGCCGAACATTCCCCATTTATATAAATTTTTAACTGATGCCGTAATCATAGAATGGCTGGCCGGATCATATAAACCGCGATATTATAAGCCATATCGCGAAATAGTCGAGCGACAGCTAAAGTAGCCATTAATGATAATTTATAAATAATAAAAATTTTTATGCCGAATCCAGCAGACAATTTATCCGAGTTAGTCGTTTTTACGTCTACCCAATATGGCGATGATGAAGTTTCCAGAGTAAGGTCGCGATTATGTTTGAATATGTTAAAAAATGCCAGAGATATTGGAGTTGCGGTAGCGGTCAAAGACGGCGGATCAAACCAAGAATTTATTAATGAAGCAGAAAAATTGGATAATATCATTCTGGCTCGGCCGCCAGCCGGGGAAAGAAAAAGCATGGGCGCTGATCGGCGCGATGCCTTGGCCTTGGCCGTGGAATTAGCCAAAAATAAAAAGATGCAAACCCCTTGCTTTCTTTGGGTAGAACCGGAGAAAGACAATCTAATTTCCAGAGAAAATTTGGAAAACATGCTGGCTGAAATCAAGCGCGGCTCCAATATAGTCGTGCCGTCAAGAAAAGAAAAAGCCTGGGAAACTTTGCCTAGAAATCAGCGCTGGTTTGAGCAGAGAGCGAATAAAAGGTCTTTAGAGTTGATTAATAAATTTACTGATGGCCGTCACCGAGAGTTGCTTGATCTTTGGTTTGGTCCGAAAATGTTTGATGAAAAGGGAGCGGAGTTTTTCCAAAAATATAATAAAGATAATGATAAATTAGATATGTGGGACGCTCATATTGTGGCGACGGTAGAAGCCATAAAAGCAGGCAAAAAAGTGACCAGCGTGCCGGTCGATTACGAATATAGCAGAGACCAAAGATTAAGCGAAACCGAAGAGTTGAAAAAATTATTTGATTTAAAGAGGTTGGAGCAATATGCCCAGATTTTAAAAGAGATGGGTGATCCCAAGTGGAGAGATTTTTTTGGCGAGGCGAAAGAAGCATTGGTGGAAATAAAAAAATTAAAGAAAGAAAATCCTTCTCCGGAAGCGTCGGAAGCGCTGCGGGAACGAAAGAAGAGCGTCTTAAAAACTTTTTTTAGAATGAGATAATTTTAATTTAAATTTATGCCGAAAAAAGCATTAATTACGGGTATCACCGGCCAAGATGGATCTTATTTGGCCGACTTGCTCCTGGAAAAGGGTTATCAAGTTTACGGGCTAAAGCGCCGCAGTAGTTGGCCGAACACTTATCGGGTCGATCATTTATCAGAAGGTTTTAATCAACCTAGCATCCAGTTGGCTTACGCTGATTTGGCTGACAGTTCTAATTTGGTGCGCGTGATCAACGAGATTAAGCCGGATGAAATCTATAATCTGGCCGCCCAGAGCCATGTAGCCGTAAGTTTTGATGTGCCAGAATATACGGCCAATACCAACGCCCTCGGCCCGTTGCGCATTTTAGAAACTATCCGCAACTTGCATCTGCCGGCAAGGTTTTACCAAGCCAGTTCTTCGGAAATGTTCGGCAAAGTCTTGGCCACGCCGCAAAATGAAACCACGCCGTTTAATCCGCAGTCGCCTTACGGCCTATCAAAAGTATTCGCTTTTTATATCACGAAAATTTTCCGCGACGGCTACGGAATTTTCGCTTCCAATGGCATTTTGTTCAATCATGAATCGCCCAGGCGCGGCTTGAATTTCGTTACCAGAAAAATTACTCTTGGTTTGGCGCAAATAAAAGTCGGTTTGAGAAAAACCATAGCCTTGGGCAATCTTGACGCCAAAAGAGACTGGGGCTATTCCAAGGATTATGTGGAGGCGATTTGGCTGATTTTACAGCATGAAAAGCCGGACGATTTTGTCATTGCCACCGGAGAAACTCATAGCGTTCGCGAGTTTGTAGTTGAAGCGGCGAAGCATTTAGACATGGAGATTGAATGGCGGGGCAAGGGGATTGAAGAAAAAGGCATTGACCGCAGGACCGGAAAAGTTATCGTTGAGGTTAATCCGATTTATTTTAGGCCGAGCGAAGTGGAGTTCTTGCAAGGCGATTCCTCTAAAGCGCAAAAAATCCTCGGCTGGAAGCCGAAGACCGCTTTTAGCGATTTGGCCAAAATGATGGTGGAAGCTGATCTGGAATTGGCCCAAAGAGAAGTCGCGCTGGGACACTCAATTGATACCCCAAAAAGATTTTATATAAAATGATTTTGCAACGTTGCATTAAGCCTAAAATTTTATTTGTTAGCTTTAAGATTTAATTTTTTAGCGATTAAATCAACTAAGGGGATGAGCTCTTTTTCTTTCCTGGCCATATTGCCTCTGCCTTCAATTTCCCAAAGTTGCGCCAGATCAACATCAACGCTTTCCGCGCATAGGGCGGCAAGAAAATTAATCAGGATGTCTTCTCGGTAGTGGAAATTTTCCAGCTGTTGCTTAATCAAATAAGGCAGTTCCGCTATCGCTTGGCATCTTTTAACCATCGGCAGATCGTTGTAGAAAATATCGCCGAAAGTTATCACCGGCTTCTTCAACATTAAAGCTTCCCAGCCGGCGGTTCCCGTGATGGTTAAGATAATTTGGGCATTTTTTATCAAGTCAAAACTTTCCTGGCTAGACGGAACCAATTTAACATTGGGAATTTTTTTCAGCTCTTTATAAAAAGAATTACGGCGATAACCGAACATCGACGGATGCTCTTTGACGTAAAGTTTGAAGTTAAGGGGTAAAGAGGCGGCAATTTGTTTGATTAGCCATAATTGATCAATAAAGAATGGGGCTAAAAGCAGGGTGGTGACTTCCGGTTCAAGCTGCAGAGGGTAAAAAGCGTATTTCTCTTGAAAATTTATCTCGTCATAAAGATAGTCAATGCCGATTAAAACCCTGATTTTCCTTTTGGTTTTATCCCAAGTTTCATACCAGGGTTTTACGGTATCATAATCATGGCGTTCGCTGCCGGAGAAATAGCTAAGCCATGATCTGGAAAAATTACTAACAGATCGATTAAGATTTTTTGGCAAAAGAAAACTGAAGTGCCGGCGCCGATTGATGGATTTAACGTCTATTGATTCAGTGGCAGAATAGGGCTGAGGATTAAGGCGAAAAGCCTCTAAGAAATTTTTTGCGTTTTTTTTATCTTCCAGATACGGGTTTTCATTAGTCTGGATTTTTTTAAAGGCCTCATTCGCGTAAGTGAAAGTTTGGTAATTTTCCGTGATGGTTTGCCTTGTTTTTATCAGCGCCCCGCTGATAATGATAGTTTTAATTTTTTTCTTTCTGGCAATTTCATATAAGAGCCGGCTGCCAATATTGCCAACAACGGAAAAGATAATTACATTTGGCTTTTCTTCTTCTAAAAATTTAATAATTGCCTTGGCAGTAACTTGGAGTATCCTCATCATGTCTTCGTGAGAATATGTAGGGGTGTTATAGGGGTATTCTCTCACATGCAAATTGTAACGAACGACTCGATCTAGCGATATATACGGCCATAAGTATGGCGCGCCGTATTCTTTTTCCAACCCGGCTAAATACGCCAGGTCCAACTTTTCTTTTTTATAGGTTTCATGAATGTCTTCGTCCAAAATAAGAGCGGAGTAATTTAGATCTTTCTGGCTTTTTAAAAATTCAAAACCGGAGCGCACATTGACATAGCCGCAAAACTCCTTGATGCCATATTTTTTTTGAAAAGTTAAGGCCATGGCATGGCCCGTGTAGGTAAAACGTCTTTGCAATAGAAAACAGATTTTCATAATACTATAGTTAATTAAATTTAATTATAGTTTAAATATATCATCTAAAATGCTGGAAGTCAAAGGTGTTTTAGCTACCTCTTGACACCTATTGACACCCATGGGCATTTTAGCTAAAATGTGGTTATATGGCTCAAGAAATAAAATTTAACGCGGTTTATACTACGACCGAGACGCAACAACTGCTGAAAATAAGCTCCAGCACGATTAAGCGCATGCTTAAAAAAAAGCTGATTAGGGCCAATAAAGTCGGGGGGCAGTATCGGATTTTAGGCAAAGAAATTTTACGCTTGGTTTCACCGGAGGTGGAAAAAAGGGCGATCAAGTCCTATTTAGAGTTGAAACAAAAAGTTGTGGATAAAATTAATAAATGGTAAATTTTTGCGTGATTTATGATTTTACCGGATAATAAGTTGATAAATTTTTCAAAGATTTTTTATCGAGCCTACTGGGGATATAAAAAACAGATTTTAGCGCTCACTCTGCTTGGGTTTTCAAGCAGTTTGCTTGAGGGCATCGGCATCAATGTTGCGATCCCTATTTTTTCTTTCCTCTCGGGCACCAGCAGCAAAACCAATGATTTTATTTCCGGAGCAATTAAAAGTTTTTTTGGTTTTTTCCGGATAAATTATAGTTTGAAATATTTATTTGTTTTCGTTTGTTTTTTGCTTATTTTCAGAGTTTTAGTTTTGCTTTTGTCGAATTATATCAAAATTAAAATTACCGCCGTTTATGAAGAAGAAACCAGAGGAGAATTATTCAAGCTTACCGCGGAAGCCAATTGGCAATATTTATTAAAACAAAAATTGGGTTATCTTGAAACTATTTTGGTAACCAATGTCAAATATGGAAGTTATTTGTTGCAATATATCAGCGATTGTTTAACGTTGATGACCAGTTTATTGGTTTTTCTTTTGGTGGCGATAAATATTTCTTGGTTTATTACTTTGATTACGGTAGCTTTGGGCGGGTCGATATTTTTTGCTTTTAAGCCGTTTTTATATAAAACCAGAGCCTTGTCGCGGGAAAACGAAAAAATTAATCGGCAAACGGCCCATCATATTAATGAGAATATTTTGGGCATGAAAACGATTAAAACTATGTCGGCCGGCGGTAAAATAGTTGATAAGGCCAAGGAATACTTTAAAATTATAAGAGAGTTGGTTGTTAAAACTTCATTTCTAAGCATCGCGACCAACGCTTTGATTCAGCCAATCGGCTTGATGTTTGTTTTTATTATTTTTGCCATTTCTTACAAAACCAGCGTATTCAATTTTGCCGCTCTGGCCGCCATCATCTATTTGATCCAAAGAATATTTGTCTACGCCCAGCAACTGCAGACAACTCTTTACGCCATGACTAATTTCGCCTCCTATGTCAATAAAATGCTGGAATATAGGGACGAAGTGATAAAAAACAAAGAAATTGATAACGGCAAAGATAATTTTAAATTTATTGACAGTTTGGAATTTAAGAACATAGATTTTCATTATGATCAGGCCAAGCGAATTTTAGATCGGATCAGTTTTTCCGTCAAAAAAGGGGAAATGGTTGGTTTAATCGGCCCGTCGGGCGCCGGCAAAACCACTATCGTTGACATGATTTTACGTTTATTTAATCCGACCAAAGGCGAAATTTTAATCGATGGTGAAAATATAAACAAGATTGATATTGAGGAATGGCGAAAAAACATCGGTTATGTTTCGCAGGATATTTTTCTCAAGAATGACACTATCGCCAATAACATAAAATTTTATAATGACGCGATTTCCGACGAAGCCATGAAAGCGGCGGCTAAAATGGCCAATATTTTCGACTTTATACAGACTTGCCCCGATAAATTTGAAACTATTATCGGAGAAAGGGGACTTTTGCTCTCGGCCGGGCAAAGGCAGAGAATCGTTATCGCCAGAATTTTAGCCAGGCGTCCGGAAATTTTGATCTTGGACGAAGCTACCAGCGCGCTTGATAATGAGTCCGAAGTGCAAATTCAAAAGGTAATAGAGAATTTAAAAAATAAAGTGACGGTTTTACTGATCGCGCACCGGCTGTCCACGGTAAGAAACTGCGATAAGCTCTTGGTTTTGCAAAACGGCAGCATCAAGGAGCAGGGTTCGCCGGAAGAATTGCTGGCGAACGAAAAATCTTATTTTTATAAAGTGAATAATATAAGGAATAATTTAAAAATATGATTAATTTAAAAGACAAAACAATTTTAATTACCGGCGGCACCGGGTCTTTCGGCAAGAATTTTACCGAGTTTTTATTAAAAAATACTCCGGTAAAAAAGATAATAATTTTCAGCCGCGACGAATTGAAGCAATTTAAAATGGAAAAAGAATTTAATGATGGAAGGTTGAGATTTTTTATCGGTGATGTGCGGGATTTGCCGAGGCTGGAGAGAGCTTTTAACGGGGTTGATATCGTGATTCACGCGGCGGCTTTAAAACAAGTTCCCATCTTGGAATTTAACCCTTATGAGGCGGTAAAAACCAATATTTTAGGCAGTCAGAACGTAATTGAAGCGGCGATTAACCGGGGCGTGAAAAAAGTTTTGTTGGTTTCAACCGATAAGGCGGTTCAGCCGATAAATCTTTACGGTTCAACCAAGCTGTGCGCCGAAAAATTATTTGTTAACGGTAATTTCTACTCGCCCGATGAGACGTTTTTCAGCTGCGTTCGTTACGGCAATGTTATCGGCAGCCGCGGCAGTATCGTGGAATCTCTATTAAAAAATAGAAACGCCGAGAAAGTTTTTATCACCGATAAACGGATGACGCGTTTTTGGATAACGCTTGAACAAAGTTTCGAGCTGGTTTTATTCGCTTTGGAAAATATGGCGGGCGGTGAAATCTTCGTTCCCAGAATTCCCAGCATGAAATTGGCGGAATTATTCAAGGCGCTGGTTCCCGGCGCCAAAAAAGAAATCATCGGCATCAGAGCGGGAGAAAAAATTCACGAGATTCTTTTAACGGAAGACGAAGCCCGCCATGCTTATGGCATCGGCGATTATTTTGTTATCTTGCCGGAGAATGAAGAAATATTTTGTAATAAAATCAGGTTTAAAAAAATTATTAAAATCAGTAAAAGCTACCGCCGGGTTTTTGTTTCGCCAGTAATACCAATAAAAAATGGCTCAAGGCGGCCGATCTGGAGAAAATTATCAATAAAATAATTTTATGACGCTTTTCGTCGGTTTGAAAGAAAAGGCAGGCGGAATATATTATTAAATTAAACTTATGAGATATTGTAAAAAGTGCGTTCAGCCCGACACGCGCCCCAGTATAGTTTTTGATGAAGCGGGCGTTTGTCCGCCATGCCGTTTCGCTGCAGAAAACGAAAAAATTGATTGGGCGGCGAGAAGGCGGGAGCTGGAAAAAATTGCCGCCTTTGGCCGTGAGCATAATGTTTTCGGCTATGATTGCATAGTCGGTGTGAGCGGAGGAAAAGATAGCCTCCGCCAGTCGCTGTTTGTTAGGGATGAGCTGGGCTTAAAGCCACTGCTGGTTTCTTGCACCTATCCGCCAGAGCAGTTAACGGAACGTGGCGCCGCTAATTTAGCCAACCTTATTTCTTTGGGGTTTGATTGTATTTCTGTAAGTCCCGATCCCCAGGTCAGTAAAAAATTGATGCGGCAGAGTTTTTTAAAGTATGGTAATTTGTGCAAGGCGGCTGAAATGGCCTTATATGCCAGTGCGCCAAAGATTGCCATCGCTTATCATATTCCTTTGGTTGTTTTGGGGGAAAATGACGCGATTGCTTTCGGGAGCATGGATGTTGGTTCAGTGACCGGTGATGCTAACGGCATGAAAAACTGCCATACTTTAGAAGGTGGTAATCCGGATAAGTTATTAACAGCGGAGATAACAGAGCAAGATGTTTTTCTGTATCGTTATCCTTCTGACGAGGAAATGGAGTGGGCTAAATTGAAAATTATTTTTTTAGGGTATTATATAAAAGATTTTACCAGATTTAAAAACGCCGAATTGGCGATTGAACGGGGGCTGACTATTCGCCAAGATCCGCCAGAAGATATTGGCGATGCCTACGGCTTTGAAGCCTTGGATGATGATTTTGTCGCTGTTAATCAAATGTTGAAATATCTTAAATTTGGTTTCGGCAAAGTTACCGACCAAGTGAGCGAAGCAGTTCGTTTTAAGCTGATGGATAGGCCGGCGGCGATTGAATTGGTCAAAAAGTATGACGGTAAGTGCGCCGATCGATTTGTTAAGCGTTTTTGCAATTATATCGGCATTACCGAAGATAAATTTTGGGAAGTAGCCGAAGCCTATCGCGATAAAGATATTTGGGAGAAAGGCCAAGACGGTAATTTTAAACTGAAAGTTTCGCTGGCATAAAAAATATGATTAATCATAAAGTTTTGATTATTGATTACGGGGTCGGTAACGACCAGTCAATTATTAACGCCTTAAAATTTTTAGGTTACGATTTTATAATTTCCAATAATAAGAAAGATATTGTACAAGCCAAGGTTTATATTCTCCCCGGAGTGGGCGCCTTTAGCGAAGCGATGAAGAATCTTAATGATTTAGGCATCACTGATTTATTAAAAGAACAAATCTTACAAAAGAAGAAACCTATTTTGGGCATCTGTCTGGGCTTTCAAGTTTTAGCTGATTATTCGGAAGAAAATGGCACGCATCAGGGGTTGGGATTTATCAAGGGTGGGGTAATTAAATTTAAAGCTGAACGGGGATTGCGAATTCCGCACGTTGGCTGGAGTGAAATAAAAGTTGTTAAGCCGAATCCGTTGTTTACTAAATTAGGAACTAGGCCCGCTTTCTATTTTGATCATAGCTACCATTTAGTAGGAGAAGAGGCTGATGTTTCCGCCCGATGCTTTTATGGCGCCGATTTTACCGCCGCTGTTCAGAAAGACAATATTTTTGGCGTGCAATTTCATCCGGAAAAAAGCCAAAATAACGGTTTGAAATTATTTCGGTCATTTTTTAATTACGTGGGAAATATTTGATACCAATATGTTAAAAAAACGGCTAGTTGCGTCATTAACTATTAAAAATGGCATTGTTGTCCAAAGCCTTGGGTTTAATAAATACTTGCCGGTCGGCAGCGCCAGTGTTGCCGCAGAAGCTTTAAATCGATGGGGGATAGATGAGATTATTTTATTGGATATTGACGCTACCAGCCAGGGTAAAAAACCTAACTTTGATTTAGTTACCGCTGTTTCCAAAAAAATTTTTGTACCCTTAACGGTCGGAGGCGGAATAAAAAATTTAGACGATGTCAAGAAATTGGTTCATGGTGGCGCGGATAAAATTTCCATCAATCAAGCGGCCTTAACTCGGCCGGAAATTATCAAAGAGTTAGCGGCCGTATTTGGCAGTCAATGTGTTGTTGTTTCCATGGATATAAAAGCCAAAGACGGACACTATGAAGTTTATGCCGCTGGCGGAAAAAATCCAACCGGGCTCGATCCTCTGGCCTGGGCTAAGCGAGCCGAGGCGTTAGGAGCGGGTGAAATACTTTTGAATTCCATTGACCGGGACGGTTCAAAGATAGGCTATGATTTAAAGTTAATTAAAATGTTAACCGACGTTTTGTCCATTCCGGTTATTGCTTGCGGCGGAGCCGGACAGCCGCAACATTTTTTGGAAGTTTTTAACTATTGCCACGCCGCCGCTGCGGCGGCAGGTAATTTTTTCCATTTCACCGAGCATAGTCCGATAATTGTCAAGTCGTTTTTAATTAAGAATGGGGTTGATGTTCGCCTGGATACTTATGCCAACTATCCGAATGTTGACTTTGATGAAACCGGCAGGCTGGCGAAAAGGCCGGACGAGTATTTAGAAAAAATTAGGTTTGAATATCAGCCAGAAGAAATAATATGAAGTATTGCCAAAGATGTCTTTATCCAGCCAATCATCCTTTGAATTTAACCTTTGACCAGGCGGGAGTTTGCAGTGGCTGCAGAACACATGAAGAAAAAGACGCGCTTGATTGGAATGATAGGGAGAGAAGGCTGAAAGAAATTTTTGATAATTTTAGGAGCGAATCGGGCAAACGTTACGACTGCATTATCCCGGTCAGCGGGGCGCGGGATTCTTATTTTATAGTTCACGCGGTTAAAAACGTTTATGGCATGCATCCTCTGCTGGTAACCTATAATAAACAGTATAATACTAAAATTGGCATCAGAAATTTAGCTTATCTACGGACGCTCTTTGGTTGCGACATTTTAACTTTAACTGTTTCTCCCGAAACGGTTAAAAAGATCACTCGCCTTACTTTAAAAAAAATGGGCAGCCTGTATTGGCATTGTTTAGCCGGCCAGACGGTTTTCCCGGTGCAAACCGCCGTGCGTTTTAAAATCCCTTTAATTATTTGGGGCGCGCATCAAGGCTGTGATCAAACGGGAATGTTTTCTCATCTTGATGAAGTTGAAATGACCAGAAAATACAGGAAGGAGCATGATTTAATGGGTTATGAAGCGGAAGATTTAATCGACCAGGCCGCCGGGGTAACGGAGAGCGACCTTCGCTCTTATAAATATCCGTCCGATAAAGAGATAGAAAGTGTGGGAGTCAGGGGTATTTATTTAAGCAATTATCTCCGTTGGGATTCAAAAAAACAGCATGAATTAATGATTAAGCTATATGGCTATGAAACTGCTAAGCAATCCAGGACGTTTGATACTTATAATGATGTTGACTGTTTTCATTATTCTGATTTGCACGATTACATAAAATTTATAAAATGGGGCTACGGCAAGGCGACTGATCACGCCACCAGAGAGATTCGCCTAAAAAGATTAACGCGGGAGGAGGGTATAAAATTAGTTGAACGTTATCAAAATTTGACGCCAGAGCCGAAAAATTTAGCCCTTTTTCTGGATTGGCTTAAAATCAGTCAAGCCGATTTTTATAATTATCTTGACGCCCAGAGAGATCCGCGCGTTTGGCAAAAAAATGCCAAAGGCCAGTGGATATTATTGGATTCAATTATTAATCACCTAGCCGACCCCGGAGTTGATAAGGTTCGCTTAGAAAAAAAAGACGATTGCAAATTTATAGTTACACCTCCGAGAGACCCTAATTCTCGGGAAGATAAATACGTTTTAATCGGCCGGGGCTGGGTTGATACTTATTAACATATTTAAATAGATTTAATGTGAAAAATAATAAACAATTTTCTAAAACAATTAAAATCGGCTCTCGTCTGGTGGGCGACGGCCAACCCTGTTTAATTATTGCCGATATCGGCGCTAATTTTGACGGCGATTTGGCTAAAGCTAAAAAGTTGGCTTTGGCGGTTAAAGAAGCCGGCGGGGATGTGGTTAAAATTCAGAGTTTTTTGGCAAAGAAAATTGTTTCCGGTAAAGGTTTCGCTTCCATGAAATTGCAAGGCGTTCATGGCAGCTGGGGCCGGCCGGTGGATGAAATTTTTAAAGAAGCGGAATTCCCTCGCGAGTGGCATAAAGAATTTTTTGATTATTGTCGAGAAATCGGCATTATGGTTTCATCTTCGCCTTATGATTTCGCGGCGGTTGATTTAATGGAAGAATTGGGCGTGGCTTTTTATAAAATCGGCTCGGGCGATATAACTTGGCACGAAATGCTGAAATATATCGCCAGGAAGAATAAACCGATGATTTTAGCCACCGGAGCCAGCACTTTGGCCGAGGTTGATGAGGCGGTTGAAATAATAGAATCAATTGGCAATAATCAATTGATTTTACTGCAGTGCATCACCAATTATCCGTCAAAAATCACCAGCGCCAATATAAATGTTTTAAAAACCTATCAAGACAGGTATAATATTATGATCGGTTATTCTGATCACGCGCCGGGAGACATAGTCCCTCTGGGAGCGGTCGCCTTGGGAGCTAAAGTCATTGAAAAGCATTTTACTTTAAATAAGCAAGATAAAGGGCCGGACCATCCTCACTCCATGAACCCCGAAGAGTTTTCTCAAATGGTAA
>JAQTVB010000024.1 GCA_028707005.1 Patescibacteria group bacterium | reverse complement strand
CTTAATGGCCGCCCTAGAGCAACCCTGGGGTTTAAAAAACCTTATCAAGTATTTAATCAACTAATTAACAATACTGTTGCGTTAAATTTTAGAAACTAAGTAATATCTAAATTTTTAATATCCCAATATAATGCAAAAGTATTTTATTAAAAATTAAGATATTAAGTTATTATTTACAAAATTAAAAATTACAAAATTAAAAATTTATTCAGGTTATGATTACCATAAAAAAACCGGAAGAAATAGAATTGTTGCGCCAAGGCGGGAAGATTTTAGGGCAAGTCATGAAAGCCTTGATCGCGGAAGTTAAACCAGGCGTAACGACCGGCCATTTGGAAGAAATGGCTGATTTTTTAATCAGGCAAGCCCAAGGCCGGCCGTCTTTCAAAGGCTATCAAAGCGGCGAAGAAGACAGGCCGTACCCAACAATTCTGTGCACTTGCATTAACGATGAAGTTGTTCACGCTCCGTCTTTGCCGTCGCGCGTATTAAAGTCGGGCGATATTATCACCATTGATGTGGGCATGGAATATCCCGCCTACGCCAAGGCTGCGGCGGGCAAGCCCGCTGGCGCTGGCGTAGTTGGCGGGCAAGCTCAAAGAGGCTATTATACGGACATGGCGGCAACGGTGGCCGTGGGTAAGGTAAGCCGCCAGGCGCAGAAGCTGATTAGGGTTGCCAAGCAGGCGCTGGCGCTGGGCCTTAAGCAGATTCGTCCGGGCAATAGTTTGAATAACATCGGCAAGGCGATTGAAAAATACGCCAAACAGAACGGTTTTTCCGTGGTGCGGGATTTGGTCGGGCATGGCGTGGGCTATGATCTGCATGAAGATCCGCAGATTCCCAACTACGATTTATCATATAACAAAAAGATCATCTTAAAACCAGGCATGGTTTTAGCGATTGAGCCCATGGTGAACGCAGGGGACTGGCAAGTTAAGCTTGGCGCCGACGGTTTTACCTTTTCAACCGCCGATGGCTCGCTCTCCGCGCAGTTTGAACACACGGTGGTAGTGACGGAGCAGGGGTATGAGATATTAACGAAGTATGAATAATAGAATTTTTAATTTTATAATTTTTAAATAATGACCAAATTTCTAATTTTTAATAAAATACAGGTTATCCGCGTTCCTAAATTTAAAGTATGCATTTAGATATTAAAAATTAAGATATTAAAAATTAAAAATTACAAAATTTAAAAATTATTTTTTTATGATCTATCTTGGCATTGACTGGGGAGAAAAACGAATTGGATTGGCGCTGGCCGATAGCGAGACTAAAATCGCCACGCCCTTTAAGGTGGCGGCGAACGTGGCGGAAGTGCTGCAGGTGATTGAAGAAGAGGGGATTGACTTAGCGGTTTTAGGCAAGCCCAACTCAATTACGAATTATCAATTACGAATTACGAATGAAGAATATAATAAGTTTGTTGAAGATTTAAAGGCCGGGATAAAAATTCCGCTTGAATTGGCGGACGAGCGTTTGTCCAGCAAGGCGGCGGACGCCCTGGTCGGAAATAAAAAAACCAAGGCGCCGCGCGATGCCGTAGCCGCCATGTTAATTTTACAGAGCTGGTTGGATAAAAAATAAATTTTTTATGGAAGACACCTATAACGTTAAAGCCATAATTTTAAGCCGCCAGCCGCGCGGCGAATGCGACGGCCGGGCAGTGGTTTATTCCCGCGAAGCCGGCAAGCTGGAATTGGTGGCACGGGGCGTAAAAAAAATAAAATCCAAGCTGGCCGGGCATCTGGAGCCGTTCAATCTGGCGGATATCATGGCGGTGCGCGGGCAAAAATACGATTACGTGGGCGCGGCGGTGAGTCAAGAGTGCTTTAGCGACATAAAAAGCGATCTAACAAAGCTGGCGGCCGCCGGGCGGGCGGTCAAGCTGGCCCAGGAATTAACCAAGCCGGGCGTGCCCCAGGTGGAAATTTTTGAATTACTCAAGGATTATCTGGAGACGCTGGAGGCGGCAAGAAAAGATTCGGAAATTTTGCCGGCTTTTTTTACTCTAAAACTGCTGTCGGCGCTGGGCCACGCGCCGGAGTTATCGCGTTGCTTAAGCTGCGCCGCTAAAATCCAGCCCGGAAAAAATCGGCTGGACTTGGCGCGAGGGGGGTTGATTTGCGCTAAGTGCGCCAAACCCGGCGACGGTAATCAATTAGCCATTTCTGATGATAGTATTAAACTTTTGCGGCTGGCGCTGAAAGGCGATTTCAGGGAGCTGGCCAAGATAAAAGTGGAAAAAAAATTAGCGGCCGAAATCGGTGAAGCGGTGGAAAAATTTTTAAGGTATAATTTTTAGATTACATGGCAGTGAATGCGGGTGAGCATGATTGATGAAAGTTATTGGGTTATAATAAATTTCTTGCCTAACCCGTTAAAATAAGCTAAAATAATAATACTGATAGCGAGTGAATATTTGGTAATATTAGGCAAAATATATTTTGGCTAGATTTTAAATAAATAATCCCCCTAACCCTGCCCGCTCGTGCCTCGCAGTGGCAGGCGGGCCTCTTTGTTCAGCCGACGCTGAAGCTCTGGCGGACAAGCAAGGGGGAATATAATATGTTACGAACACATACCTGCGGCGAGTTGACTAAAAAAGACGTTAAGAAGAAGGTGGAACTGTGCGGCTGGGTAATGAGCCGGCGCGATCATGGCGGCTTGATTTTTATTGACTTGCGCGACCGCTACGGCTTAACCCAGCTTACTTTTGATCCGAAAATCAACGCCCAGGCCTTGGCCGAAGCTGATAAATTACGCAATGAATGGGTCATTAGAGTGAAAGGCGAGGTGGCGCCCAGACCGGCCGATATGGTAAATAAAAAAATGCCGACCGGGGAAATAGAGGTTGACTGCGGCTCCATAGAAATTTTATCAAAATCAAAAACTCCGCCCTTTGAATTAAATGAAGAAAAAAGCGGCCAGGCTAACGAGGCTTTAAGATTGAAATATCGTTTCGTGGATTTAAGAAGGCCTAAATTACAGAAACTGTTAAAAATTAAAGATGAATTTTTTCAGTACTTGAGAAATTATTTTCATGAGCAGGGTTTTACCGAAGTGCAAACGCCGATCCTCGCTAGCTCCTCGCCCGAAGGCGCGCGCGATTTTCTCGTGCCCTCGCGCCTTTATCCGGGAAAATTTTACGCCTTGCCGCAAGCGCCTCAGCAGTTCAAGCAGCTCTTGATGGTTGGCGGCCTGGATAAATATTTTCAAATCGCGCCCTGTTTTCGCGATGAGGACACGCGCCTGGATCGCCATTATGGCGAGTTTTATCAGTTGGACATGGAAATGAGCTTCGTGGAGCAGGATGATATTTTTAGAGTTATGGAGCCGGTTATGCAACAGTTAACCGAGAAGTTTAGTTCCAAGAAATTGATCGGGCTGGAGAAGAATGGCCGATTCAAGCAAATCTCCTGGCGCGAGTCCATGGAAAAATACGGCACGGATAAGCCGGATTTGCGCTTCAACTTGGCAATAACACAGATCACGGAGATGGTCGCCAATTGCGGCTTCAGCGTATTTGCTGATGCCGTGAAAAGCGGCGGCGTGGTTCACGCGCTGAAAGTGGAAAATGGCGCCAAGTTTAGCCGTAAAGAGATTGATGAAATCACCGAGGTTGCCAAAACTAAAGGCGCCAAGGGTTTGGCATATCTCACCCTCACCCCTAACCCCTCTCCCGCTTCTAAGGTCGCGGGCGAGGGGAGCTATGAGTTAAAATCACCGATTGTAAAATTTTTAGGAGAGGATCTGGCTAAGAAAATAGTTAAAAAAGTAAATGCTAAAGCTGGGGATATAATTTTCTTTAGCGCTGATCAGTGGAAAGTCGCCTGTTTAACTTTAGGCGCGGTGAGAAATGAATGCGCGGCGCGGCTGGGGCTAAAAGATAATACTAAAGCGGCTTGGTGCTGGATTGTTGATTTTCCCATGTATAATTATTCGGAAATAGAAGAGGGCCGGGTGGATTTCGGCCACAATCCTTTTTCCATGCCCCAGGGCGGTTTGCAAGCGTTAAAGACCATGCCGCCGCTGGAAATTTTGGCTTATCAATATGATTTGGTGCTCAATGGTTTTGAAATTTCTTCCGGCGCCATCAGAAATCATGAGCCGGAAATTATGTATGAGGCTTTTAATATCGCCGGCTACTCGCGCGAAGAAGTGGATAATAAATTCGGCGCCATGATCAGGGCGTTTGAGTATGGCGCGCCGCCGCACGGCGGCAACGCGCCGGGCGTAGATCGGCTTTTGATGGTGCTCTTGGATTTGGATTCTATCCGCGATATCTACGCTTTTCCCAAAGACGGCCAGGGCCGCGACGCCATGATGGACAGCCCGAGCCAGGTGGGCGGAAAGCAGCTGAAAGAGCTGGGAATTAAAATTACAAATACATAATCCGAATACTACAAATATTATGCGAATACTACGAATAATAAATAAAAGTTGCTTTTGTAATACTTGCATCTTAAGTTTTTTGTAGTATTTGGATATTATTTGTAGTATTCGGATTATATTTATTATGCAAAATGTTTTAATAAAACAAATTTACGATGATGCGGAAAAATTCTTGTCCAAGGGGCAAAAAATTTCCCTATCCGGCTGGGTGAGAACGGTCCGTTCATCGTCTAAGGTCGGCTTTATTGAATTAAACGATGGAACTTATTTGAAGAATTTGCAAGTTGTTTTCAGTAGTGATTCGGAGAACTATCAAGCTCTAACCAAGCTTACCATCGGTTCGGCGATTACCGCGGCAGGCGAATTAATCAAGTCTCCGGCCAAAGGGCAGGCCTTTGAATTTAAACCGGCGAAAATTGAAATTTTAAGCCTGACACCCGAAGGCTATCCTTTACAGAAAAAGCGCCATTCTTTTGAATTTTTGCGCACCATTGCCCATTTGCGCGCCCGCACTAATACTTTTTCCGCCGTCTTCAGGCTGCGTTCGGTTTTGGCCTTTGCCATCCATAAATTTTTTCAAGAGCGTAATTTTATTTATCTCCATTCACCAATCATCACTACGAGCGACTGCGAAGGGGCGGGCGAGATGTTCCAGGTGACTACGCTGGATATGGGCAAGCCGCCTAAGAATGAACAGGGGCAGATCAATTACGCTGAAGATTTTTTCGGCAAGCAGACCAGTTTGACGGTAAGCGGGCAATTAAACGGCGAAGCCTTTGCTTTGGCTTTCAATAAAATTTACACTTTTGGCCCGACTTTTCGGGCGGAAAATTCCAATACCGCCCGGCATGCCGCTGAATTTTGGATGATTGAGCCGGAAATCGCTTTCGCCGATTTAGCAGATGATATGGATCTGGCCGAGTCAATGGTGAAATATTTGATAAATTATGTAAGAGAATATTGTCCGGCCGAAATGGAATTTTTCAATAAATTCATTGATCAAGATTTGAACCGGCGCCTGGATAATGTCGTCAAGGCTAAATTTGAACGTTTAACCTACAGCAAAGCGATTGACATTTTGGAAAAATCCAAAGAGAAATTCAATTATCCGGTTAAATGGGGGATTGATTTGCAAACCGAACATGAACGTTATTTGACGGAAAAAGTTTTTAACAAGCCGGTTTTCGTGACTGATTATCCGGTTGGGATCAAAGCTTTTTACATGCGCTTGAGTGACGACGGCCGGACCGTGGCCGCCGCCGATTTATTGGTTCCGGGCGTGGGAGAAATTATCGGCGGCAGCCAGAGAGAAGAGCGGCTGGATGTGCTGGAAAAGAGGATTAAAGACCTGGGATTAAGCAAAGAAGATTATCAGTGGTATCTTGATCTAAGAAGATATGGCGGGGTTAAGCATGCCGGTTTCGGTCTGGGCTTTGAACGGGCGATCATGTATTTAACGGGCATGACCAACATCCGCGACGTGATTCCTTTCCCGCGCACGCCGAAAAACGCGGAGTTCTAAAATCGTTAATTAACAGTACTTACGCACTTTAAATTTTAAGTTGATTTTAAAATAGATTATCAATTAAAAGCGACAAACTATAATGCTAATTCCGCGAATTAGCATGCGAATGCTGCGAATAATGAATAATAATTCAAATTAAAATATTAATTTATGGCAGAATATTTAGAGAACAATCCTGATAGAGGCGATGAAGCAACCATTGCTGCCGTTAAACGTAAAGTAAATTTTTTACGTGATTTAGCGGACATGGACAAAGCTATAGAAGCTATGGATAAAATCGGCAACTTCGCCGCGAAGCTTAGGGAAAATCATTCTAAAGAATTTGACGATTGCGCTTTGTATCATGTTTTGGCGGGGAGCGGTATTGCGCCAGGCAGAGAATGCACCATGTTAGATTTTTCCGGCGAAGATTCGGTGGCAGCGTTTATTGACCGCCTGGAAGCAGAGATGTCCAAAGAAAAAAGATAAAAATATGCGGTTATCTAAACTGCAAAAATATATTTTGGAAAAGTGCTATAATTATAAGAGCATGGCGCCGACTGATTTTTATGATTTTTACGTTTCGCCTTCGGCGGCCCCGCTACAAATGGGGCACATACGAATAAAATCCACGCGGTCGGGCGGCAGAATGGTCGGCGAGAAGAAGATTTTGGATAAAAAGTTGGTTCAGAGCATCATTCATAAGAGTCTGGACTCGCTCATAGCCAAAGATTTTTTAACCGCTATCGGCAAGAAGACGTCTCAAAAATGGTTTATTTATAAAATAAAATTAACCAATCTTGGCAGAAAAACGGCGATTGAGATCATTAAAAACCGGCAGAGAAAACTGCCGATAAAATAATTTCCACAAATATACAAATCAAGTACAAATTTACAAATTACAAACATTTTTTTATTTGTAATTTGTAAATTTGTATTAAGATTTGTAAATTCGTGGGCAATAAATTTATGTCCGACACAAAACAAAATGCTAAGTTCGCTTTTTTCTATTTACTGTCTCTGGTGTCTTTGGTTTTTTCTTCCTTGGCTACCGGCATGGTGATTTTTCAGATTATCAACAAGAAAATCGTTGACGAGCTTACGCTGGCGCCGGGCGGCTTTCAGCAAGAAGCGCTGAAGTTCGCCATTTCCGCCATTATTATCGCCGCGCCGATTTATTTCGTGATGATGTGGCTGATCAACAAGAATTTATTGAGCGGCAAGTTAGATAAAGAATCGGGCGTGAGAAAATGGCTTACTTATTTTATTTTATTGATTTCGGCCGTAGTAATGATCGGCTGGCTGATCGGCACGATAAACAGTTTCTTAAATGGAGAGCTGTCCTGGAAGTTCATTTTAAAATCGCTCACTTCCATTTTAATCTCGGCTGTTATTTTCAGCTACTATCTTTATGACATCAGGCGCAAAGACGCGACTAAAAACAACAACATCATGCGGAGCTATTATTACGGCGCCATGGCAGTGATCGCGGCCGCGCTCATTTCCGGTTTTTTCTTCATTGATTCTCCGCGAACGGTAAGGCTGCAGAAGTATGATCAAAATATTGTCAATAAGCTTAATCAGCTTGATAACGCGATTAATGCCTATTATGGCGAGAACGGCAAACTACCGCAGAACGTCAATCAATTATTGAACGGCGGCTCCAGCTATTACGTGATTGAAAACGATATTACCGACCCGGGCACGAATAAGATCTTTGAATATAAAGTTGATTCCAAGGACGCTTATGAATTATGCGCCACTTTCAAAACAGAAAATAAAAGCTTGGCTAACGATAAGTCGCTTTTTATTGATACGCGCTGGCTGCATGACGCCGGTTACCAATGCTTAAAACAAAGAGTGACCTTATTGGATACGAAAAAACCATCGTCGGTGACGGTGCCGGTCAGATAATTATTTTATTTTTTAATATAAAAAGTATATGACAAAAATAACTAAATTTCCTCAAAAGTTAGCAAAATATTTGGAAAAAGCAAAAGCAAAACACGGTATCCTGGAGCACAAGACCGCGTACACGGCTTATGACGCGGCGGCTACCATGGGCAAGAAATTAAGCGAAATCGCCAAGTCTTTGCTGGTGCTGGCGGATAAGGATTATTATCTGGCCATTTTGCCGGCCGACCATAATTTGGATTTTAAAAAACTGGGCCGGGTTTTAAGCAAAGCTACCGGCCGCGAAGTGAAGACGGTAAAAATTCCAGGCGAAGCGGTAATGAAAAAATTATTAAAAGTCAAGGCCGGGGCCATCAGCGCCTTCGGCGGCTTTCATGAGCTGCCGGTGGTGTTGGAAGAAAAGCTGGGAAAAGCCAAAAAGGCCGTTTTCGCTTCCGGCAGTTTCAACCATTCAGTGGAAATGGCGGTGAAAGATTTTATCAAATTAGAAAAAGTAATATTAGGAAAATTTGGCAAGAAGAAATAAAATAATACGAATTACGAATCTTTTACGAATTTACGAATAAATTCTAACGCAGAATACGTAAGATATGAATAATGCGCGGATATCAGTATTCGTAAATTCGTATTAAAATTCGTAATTCGTATTATTAAAACATGCTCAATTTTAAAATAGACAAATTTGAAGGGCCGTTGGGATTGCTGGTGGAGCTGATTGAAAAAGAAGAAATGGATATTACGGAAATTTGTTTGGCTAAAATCGCCGATCAATACATTGACTATATCAGAAGTTCCAAGCAAATAGAACCGGAGGAAATGGCGGACTTTTTGGTGGTAGCCGCGAAATTGCTGCTTATCAAATCAAAAGCCTTGCTGCCGTTCTTAAAAGGCGAGGCCGAAGAAGAAATAAAAGAATTTGAGGATCAGCTAAGAATGTACCGAGCATTTCTGGAAGCGGCCAAAAAAATTGAAGCTTTGCTCGGCAAAAAAAGGTTCAGTTTCGCTCGCGAATTCAATCGCCAGGCGATTTTAATGAATGTCAATATTTTTTCACCTCCGAAAAAGCTAAAAGCCGATGATCTGCCGGTTTTATTTAATGAAATCATCAAGAGCGTCCGACCGCTTGAATCGTTGGAAGAAAAAAAGCTGGAGCAAATGGTCAACATTGAAGATAAAATCTTGGCGATTCAGCAGGTTTTGCTTAACCAAATAAAGATTAGTTTTAGCCATATCCTGTCCGGCGCGCAAAATAAAACCGAGATGATCGTGAGTTTTTTAGCGCTTCTGGAGCTGATTAAGCAGAAAAGCGTGGTAGTGGCGCAAGGGGATTTGTTCGGAGAGATAGAGATTAACAGAATATAACCGAAAGAATTCACGAATATTTATCAAGACGCCTTATTTATTATTCGTAAATTTTTGGGATAAATGGAATATGAACAAATTAAAAAGCCAAATTGAGTCTCTTTTATTCATTTCCGCCAAGCCGATGGCAGTAAGCCAGCTGGCCGGCCTTCTCAAGATGGAAAAAAAAGCAGTCATAAAATCGGCCGATGAACTTTTAGCTTACTATAAAAACAGCCAAACCGGAATTCAAATTATTAAAGACGGCGCCAAATACCAGATGGTAAGCGCGCCGGAAAACGCCAAAGTAATCCAGGAGTTTGTCAAAGATGAAACTACCGGTGAATTATCAAAGCCCAGTTTGGAGGCGTTAACCATTATCGCTTACCGCGGCCCGGTATCAAAAATAGATTTGGATAGAATCAGGGGGGTGAATTGCGCTTTAATTTTAAGGAATTTGCTTATTCGCGGTTTGATTGAGGGTAAATTTGACAAGAAAAAAAATGAAACTTATTATAGCATCACTTTTGATTTTGTCCGTTTTTTAGGGTTAAACGAAATTAAGGATCTGCCGGATTACTCCAGGTTGCACCAGGACGATACGATTGATAGGATGCTTGAAGAAATCGCCAGCTCGGAGAAGTGACGCGATAATATTTCCGTAAACGCGCGGATGATAACTAAAATTATTTTAGCGCATTGGCATATAATTTTATTATGTTGATTCCGGCCGCTATTAGCCTGATAATTTCCGCCCTTTTTTTAAATCTTAGCCTCTTAGGCCAGGGCGCGTTTTTTATTCCAACTGAAAATCAGCCGCTTCAAAGCGGAAAGATTTTGGGTGCGAGCGAAGCAAGCCAGAAAAAAAATTCAGTCGAGCGAAGCGGCGATTTGAACCAAGCCGTTACCAAGGCGATTCAAGAAGTAAGGTCTTTGCCCATGCCGCGGCTTTATCAATTGCCGCAACTAGACCAGCCCATGCGGCAGTTTAAAAACGGGCCGAGCGGCGAACGTAATGTCAAAAAAGACGACTTTGATTTAGCGGCGGAAAACGGAGTAATCATGGATTGCGCTAATAATGATTTGTTTTTTTCCAAACGGCCGGACAGGTCTTGGCCGATCGCCAGTATTACAAAATTATTTACCGCCTACACCTTTCTGGATTATAATCCCGGCTGGAACTCAAGCTATGAGATTAAGCCCGCCGACCGGCGCGAGGGCGGCAGGGTCTATTTATTTACCGGTGAGATAGTGACAGTAAAAGATTTATTTTATTTCAGCCTGGTCGGTTCGGATAACACCGCCACCGCGGCCTTAGTGCAATCAACCGGTTTAAGCGAAGAAGAATTTATTAAAAAGATTAACAGGAAGATAGAGGGCTTGGGTTTTAAAAATACCAGGATCGTAGATCCCGTGGGTTTGCAGGACGGGAACATTTCGACTGCTCGCGAGGTCGCGTTATTCGCCAAGATCGCTTTGGCGGACGAAGAAATAAGCAAAGCCTCTTTGACGAAGAAATATGAATTTTATACTAAACAAGGCAAAAAGAAAACCATCATTAGCACCGATGATCTTTTGTATAATTTTCCGAATGAAGAAGTAAACATTTTAGGGGGTAAAACCGGCTATATCAACTCCTCCGGCTATTGCCTGGTCGGCCAATTTAAGAATCATCAGGGCCGAGAAATCGTTACCGTGGTGCTGGGTGCGGATTCGGATAGCAGCCGTTTTGTTTTAACAAAGAAGCTGGTGGATTTGTATTATAGCGATTAGCCGTAAAGCGGTTGGTTAATTGAAGTTAATTGTGATATAATAAATGCAAGAACTAATTTAAAAATCACAAAGTATGCCTAACAAAAAAATCATTATCGCTAATTGGAAAATGAATTTAAGCCTGGGAGAGACCAAGGTTTTGGCGAAGAAATTCGTGAAGAAATTCACTGGTTTTAAAGACGGCGAAGTAGCTATTTGCCCGACGACCATAGCTTTAAGCGAAGTCGCCAAAATATTAAAAGACGGCAGACTAAAATTTGGGGCGCAAAATGTATTTTGGGAAGACAACGGCTCATATACCGGCGAAACGTCAATCAGTTCTCTCTTGGAGATCGGTTGCCAGTATGTTATCTTAGGGCATAGCGAAAGAAGGGCGTATTTGCTGGAAAATTACGAGATGATCCATAAGAAAGTGATGGCGGTCATTAAAACGGAAAAGCTAACCCCCGTGGTTTGCATTGGCGAAAGCTGGAAAGAAAGAGAAACCGACAGAAGAGATTTTGTCTTGGTGGAGCAGCTTTGGCAGGCCCTGTCGGGCGTTAACGTCTTCGGCAGCCAGCGAATAGTTATCGCCTATGAACCGATCTGGGCCATTGGCACCGGCACAGCTATCAGGCCGGATGAAGCCGAATACGCGCACAAGATAATTAAATTGGCTTTAAACGACATGTTCGGCATGCAAGTGGTCAGTAATAATTTTAGAATCATTTATGGCGGCAGTATCAACCCCAAAAACGTCAAAGGTTTTACTGACTTGGAAAATATGGACGGTTTATTGGTCGGCGGCGCCAGCCTTAAGGTAGACGATTTTTATAAAGTGGTTAAAGAGATAACAAAGTAATTTTTAATTTGCAATTGATTTTATGCTGGTTCACATTAAAGATATCGTGAAAAAAGCTGAACAAAATTCTTACGCGATTGGCGCTTTTAATGTTACTAATCTCGAGTCAGTATTAGGCGTGGCCCAAGCGGCTGTTAAAGCCAATTCGGCGGCCATCATTCAGGTTTCGGAAAGCGCTATCAGTTATATGGGACTAAAGCCGATTACGCATATCGTTTCCACGGTCGCTAAAAACGTAGCGGCTAATGTGCCGATCGCGCTTCACCTTGACCATGGCACCAGTTTTGACTCGGTGTTTGAGTGCATCGGTTCCGGCTTCACTTCTGTCCATATTGACGCTTCTAATCTGCCTTTGGATGAAAATATAAGTTTAACCAAGCAGGTAGTAAAAGTGGCCCACGCCAAACATGTTTGGGTGCAGGGGGAAGTTGGCGCCATGATAGGCGGCCACGGGAACATTAGAGGCGCTTTAAAAAAAGTTCCTTTGGCCAGCCTTGAAGACGTTATTAAATTCGTCCGCGCAACCAGGGTGGACACCATCGCGGCGGCTGTCGGCACCGCTCACGGAATTTATGACAACGAAGACATTGTTTTCAGCCTGCTTAAAGCCATAAAAAAAGCCGTGCCCATTCCTTTCGTCTTACATGGCGGCTCCGGGGTCCAGGACAGTAAAATCAGGAAAGCGATCAAGGAAGGCGTTAATATCATCAACATCGGCACTGATTTAAAAATCGCCTTTTGTCAGACCCTGATAGAAGTTTGCGCTAAAAATAAGGAAGAAACCGATCCCAGAAATTTGTTAAAGCCGACCATTAAGGCGATAGAAAAAGTAGTCATAGAAAAAATGAAATTATTCAACAGCGCCGGCCGCTACCTGGTGGGCGGCGTAGAAACTTGAAATAAACACTAATTCAACGAATAAAGAACGAAATATACGAACGATGTAATAATTTGATATATATTTTGTTTGTTTCGCCCTATATTCGTCAGCTTTGTGTATTTTTATGTATAATATTATTCCTTTATTGTTAATCTTAATCAGCTTAAGCGTGATTATTGTTATTGTGGCCGGAAAATTTTCCGTCCTGGCAAACCTTGATGTGGCTAATATACCGGCTGAAAAAGAAGCTAAATTCAAGGAGAGAATTATCAGCAATCGATTAAAAAGAAATTTTATAAAGTGGTCGGCTAAACTGGGCAGATTTTTTCAACCGGTTTTTTTTGGCCTCGGCAATTTTTTTAAGTCAATTTTAAGCAAACTCTATCAATTAAAAAATGATTCTTCGGTCAAGGGCGCTGGTCGGGGCGCGAATACTAAAGAAATTATTGAACAGTTATTCGCCCAAGCCGAAGAGTTGAAAAAACACGACGATTTAGCCGCGGCGGAAAATAAATATATTGAAATTATCGGCCTGGAAAGCAAGAATGTCAAAGCGTTTAAAGAATTGGGCAGAGTGTATTTTGAAAAAAAACAGTACGGCGAAGCCCGCGAGACCTTTGAGCATGTTCTAAAATTAAAAGAAGATGATGAGGATATCTATGAGAATTTAGCGCAAATCGCCAAAGAAAAAGGGAATTTGGACGAGGCGCGCGACGAATATTTAAAGTCCATAAATATCAACAAGCAAAACGCCCAAACTCATTATAATTTAGCGTGCGTTTATCAGGCAATGGAGAAGTATGCGGATGCTGTTCGCAGCTTAAAAAAAGCGCTAAACATAGAACCGGCCAACCCTAAGTACCTTGACACGATGCTGGAAATCAGTATAATTATAAAAGATAAAGCATCGGCGCTTGATGCCTACCAGAAGCTGTCAAAGGCTAACCCGGAAAATAATAAAATAGCTGAATTCAAAAAACAGATAGACGCGTTGTAAAAGTAAAAAATAAAATATAAAAAATCAAAGATATTTTTTATATTTTATTTTTATTTGCCGTTGTAGCTCAGCTGGTAGAGCAACTCCATGGTAAGGAGTAGGTCCGCGGTTCAATTCCGCGCAACGGCTCAGAGAAAATTTTAGATTTATGATTTTCGATTTACGATTTAAATCCAAAATCGAAAATCGTCAATCGAAAATATTTCTGGGTCGGTACCAAAGCGGTCAACTGGGACAGACTGTAAATCTGTTGGCTCACGCCTTCGTAGGTTCGAGTCCTACCCGGCCCACTCTTATAAATTAAAAATTAAATATAAAAAATAAAAAATATTTTATTTTTTATTTTAGCAAAGCGAATATGTCGCAAGATAATTTGATAAAAATGGAGTGCACCGCTTGCAAACGCGTCAACTATTTTTCAAGAAAGAACAAAAAAACCCTTAAAAATAGGCTGGAGCTTAAAAAATTCTGCGTGCATTGCAAGAAACACGTAGCGCACAAAGAAACCAAGTAATTGGCTGCTATCTTAAGGCGTCAGATAAAATTATATTAATAGCTACGGCTTATTATATGGGTTGCGCTAGTTAATAATTTTAGTCCTGGCTAAGTTCAGCCAGAGCTTTGCGGCCGCGATTAGTGCAATCCATGGATGATATATATTGCGGGCGTAGTATAATGGTAGTACAGAGGTCTCCAAAACCTCTAGCGTGGGTTCGATTCCTACCGCCCGTGCATGGAAGGAAGTGTTATGTTTATTGGCATTTTTAAGATGGATAGTGTATAATGTTTATTAGTTTAAGACTTTTAATAATTTAACAATAAACTTCCGCCTGGACCCGCGGAAGTAAAAGTAAAATTATGTCAAAATTGACCAAGTCACAATTGTTAGACGTCATGGCGGGCGAAGCCGGCATGAGCAAAAAGGATGTAGCTAGCTTTTTGGAAAAGTTAGCCAATTTAGCGCTTCGCGAGGTTAAAAAGAACGGAGAATTTGTTCTGCCAGGCCTGGGAAAATTAGTAAAAATCAACCGGGCCGCCAGAATGGGCAGAAATCCGGCTACCGGCGAATCCATTCAGATTAAAGCCAAGACCGTTGTTAAATTCAAGGTGGCTAAAGCGGCGAAAGAAGCAGTGTTATAAAAAAGACTATTGCTATTCTGGCTGATCGAGCCTGTCTATGCGGCAGGCGAATCTGACAGAGTAAATCGAATAAAAAAACACCCTCTTTTTATTAGAGGGTGTTTTTTTATCCGTATTGGTCTTTATCTCTTAGCTCCTGAATAGGCTATGGCTCTTACAATGTCCCAGGCTATTGCTGATACAGGTGCGTGGCCGTAAATCGCTTTAAAGCTCTTAATTGCGGCTTTTTCGCTGTTAAGGTTTCTACCTGTCGGCCTTAGGCCGTAGGAGATGACGGTAACTGCGGCATTGTCATTGGCTTGTTGCATGTTTGGCGTGCGCTTGTAGACTTTCTTGAATTCCACGGCGGCCTTGGCTTCGGCGGTCGCGCTGGTTACGCTGGGCCATCTGCCATTGCCGATTTTAATCACGTCAGACCATTCAGCTTCAGTGGCCGGCACTTTGCCAAAAGCGGCTTTATAAGAACTGATTACGCCGGCTCTTTCGCCCGCGCCTAAGATTTTGGTAGTTGGCGTGCCGTAATTCACAAAATTGGTGATTGCGGTTTTCGTTTCGGCCGTGACATTTTTCAGACCGCTTACTAGCGGATTAGTGTATTTAGCTAAGGCATTGGCTTCGGCTTTGGCGTCTTGCATGGCTCCCACGGCGGCCAGAACCGATTCAACGCTGCGTCCGGCGATAGTAGCGGCTTCAGCCACGATATTCTTTATCTGCTGGGCCGCGCTGGCCGGGGTAGCTGGGGTTTCACCGGGTGTTGTCGGAGTCGCCGGAGAAGTGCATGATCTCTTCCTGTCGTTATCTTGGGCGGTAGTTAAGGTACAGCCGGACGGATTTGACGATTTAACATCACGATATTGCCAGCTATTAACGCAGGTAGTTTGCCAGTCGTCATAAGTTACGGTTGAGCAGGCAGTTACTGATGTTCCGCCTCCGCCTCCGCCGCTGCTGATTATGCCCGAGGGAGGAACGCAAGTCGCGCTAGAGCCTGAACCCGATAAGGTATAACCGGAATTACAAGTCGCCGCACCGCAGGTGCTGTTGTAGGTGTTCGCGCCGGTTAATACCGCGCAGGCCGAGCAGATCGCTGAATCTTGTGTCCCGGTCACTTGATAGGCTTGATCGCAGGTTAACGCGCCGCAATAACCGTTATAGGTAAGGGCGTGAGACAGAGCCATTAGAGTAACGGTGGAAGTAGCAATAGCTTCGGAGCTTGAGGCAATCGCTAAAGCGCTACCGCTATCAATCGCGAGTATGGTACAGCTGATAGTGGTAGTAGCAATCTTAATGGCCTTAACGGTGCTATCATCCGAATAAACTTTAAAGCTGGTGCTGGAGGCGTTAAGTATGTCAAGAGTGCCGTCAGCATTGACTGTCAAGCTGCGCGCTTCGGACAGGGTTTTAATCTTTAGACTGGCTGCAGCGCCAGTAGCAAGGCCATTAAGCCTTAAGGTTACGGTAACATCACCGTTAGCCGTGAAGTCCGAATCCGTTACCGCCAGAACCGGAAGAGTAGCCAAAAATAAAGCCAATGCAGTTATCACTAGAAATTTTTTCATAGTTTTAATTGAATTAATGTCAGGATTTTATCCTGATAGGCTTTATTTAATGGCAAACCATGACCAGGTTCTTGACGGTCCATCAATAGCGGCCGTGGTTGAAGCGTTGAATAAAGTAATTTCAATATGGGCGGCCGTGGTTGAAGCGCTGGCTCCTTCAAAAACTAGCCAATTATCATTAGAGATTAAATCAGAAGGAGGCGTGACAAAAACTTTATAACTGCTTGTTAAGCCAGTAGCGTCGCAGCTCGTGATTACTACGCTGCTGGTCGCCGCCGCGATGCTTTGCGGATCTACGGCGCAAGTTCCCCATAGTAATCCCGAGACCGTTGTACCGCTGCCGAAATTGGCTAAGGTTGAAGAGGCATTGAAAATAACGGCAGGGACTCCGACTTTGCCGATGTTGATGGAAGTGGCCGTGGTGGTGCCGATGTTTAGCACGCCAGCGACGGATGTGTCCAAACCGTAATCGGCCGGAACTTGGAATAATCCTAAAACTTTAGTGGTGGCTTGCGTGCCGCCGATGTTAACGGTGGTGGCCGTGGTGGTGCCGAGGTTTAATACTCCGGCCGCCGACAC
>JAQTVB010000023.1 GCA_028707005.1 Patescibacteria group bacterium | reverse complement strand
GGCGGCTTTGCGGTAAATGAACATTACCACGTCCGCATCCTGCTCAATTGAACCGGACTCTCTTAAGTGGGCCAGGCGGGGGATGGCCGGCTTGGTCATTTCCACGGCGCGCGACAGCTGGGATAAGGCCAGCACCGGTATATTCAGTTCGCGGGCAATCGCCTTTAAGCCGCGCGTGATTTCCGCCACCTCTTGCACGCGATTGTCGCCGTATCTGCCCCTGCCTTCCATCAATTGGAGATAGTCGACGATTAACAATCCCAAGCCCTTTTCCATCTGCAGGCGGCGGGCCTTGGCGCGGATTTCCATGATATTAGAGCTGGCCGAGTCGTCGATATAAATCGGCGCTTCGGATAATTTGCCCATGGCCTCGCCGATGCGGGAAAAATCATTATCTTCTTCCTTGTCGGATAATTTGCCGGTGCGCATGCGCCATAAGCTTACGTCTGCCTGCGCGCAGAGCATGCGGTCAACCAACTGCTCCTTGCTCATTTCCAAAGAGAAGATGCCGACCGGAATTTTGCTTTTAATGGATGACAAGCGGGCGATATCCAAAGCCAGGGAAGTTTTACCCACGCTGGGCCTGGCCGCCAAGATGACTAAATCGGATTTTTGCAGTCCGGCCAAAAGATTGTCCAGGTCGGGAAAGCCGGTCGGCAGACCGCGCAATTTTCCGCTTTGCTTGTGCAGTTCGTCGATTCTGTCAAACGCTTCCGACAGTAAATTATCAATCGGCAAAAAAACGTTTTTTAGGTATTTTCGCGAGACGCCGAATAACTTTTGCTCGGCTTCATCCAAGATTTTTTCAATTTCTTCATCTTCTTGGTAGCCCAGTTCGGATATTTCCGCCGCCGCGGCCAATAAGCGCCTAAGCGTGGCTTTGCGCTGGATGATATTGGAATAGAAAACCACATGGGCCGAAGTGGCGACGGTATTGCCTAATTCGGCCAAGTAGGTTCTCCCGCCCACGCTTTCCAGTTCTTTTTTTTCTTCAAGCTTGGAAGTGAGCGTAAGGATGTCAATGGGTTCATGATGGACATAGAGCTCTCTCATGGCGGCGTAAATCAGCCGATGGCCGTCTTTATAGAAATCTTCCGGGCGCAGGGTATCGGCGATTTTAAAAATCGCGTCTTTATCAATCATTAAACAGCCCAAGAGCGAATTTTCGGCTTCCAGATTCTGCGGCGGAACTTTAGAAATTGGAGAATTGTTGTCTGCCATGCTTATCATGTTACCTTGCGGCGGCTTATTTATCAAGGGGAAAAAAGGATATTTTTTAAACCTTGTATGCACTATTTTTCCACTTTGCCTTGCTTTTTTTAAATATCTATGTTATTTTATTATTAATTCATTCATTGGCCGTAATGGATTTTTATTTTGCGCGTCGTTAGCTCAGTCGGTAGAGCAACAGCCTTTTAAGCTGATGGTCGCTGGTTCGATTCCAGCACGACGCACAGCAAATATTTCAGATTTAAGATTTTCGATTTTAGATTTGATTAAATCATAAATCTAAAATTTTAAATCGTAAATTTCTTCGCCCATGTAGCTCAACGGTAGAGCAACGGTTTTGTAAACCGTAGGTTGTCGGTTCAATCCCGACCGTGGGCTCAAAACCTATGCTTCTCTATGTTGACACGACACAAAATAATTTAATCGCCATTGGCATAAAAGATAAAAATAAGTTTATCGCCAAAAAAGAGTTTGCGTCAAACCATGCTCAAGCAGAAAAATTGTTGCCCGGCATTGAGAAATTGCTGAAAGCCAAGGGACTGAAGTTGCATGATTTGCGAGGCATCAGGGTCGCCAATCAAGGCGGCAGCTTTACTTCTTTGCGCATCGGCGTAGTTACCGCCAACGCCTTGGCTTACGCTTTGGGCATTCCGGTAAGAGGGGAGTCTGGCAGAACAAAAACGGCGCGAGCCGGAAAAGAAAGTTTGAAAATAGTGGAGCCTTTATATGGCGGCGAGCCCAGGATAACCAAGAAGAAAAAATTATTTAATATTCAATAATAACGCTATGGGCAGTTTCATTAAAATCAACGATACATTGCAGTTAACATCGGCACAGGGCTTTCCGCAAGAGTTGGATTATGAGAAACATAAAATAAAGCCATTTTCTGCCGATGACTTTAAAGGGAAAATTTTTGAGTTTAAAGATAAGCCTGAAGTTAGAATTTACCAGCTGCCGGCTGTCCGTAATTTTTTGGTTCAGAATATCAATGGCAAATGGCTTTATTGGGGGCTGGCGCATATCATTGAAGTGAGCCATGACAACTTAAAACAGACGACTTCCGGAAAGTTTAGGATAATCTACATTTATACTCCGGAAGAGATGAAATACGCCCATAGATTAATAGATAGAGATAAGAAAACCGACTTTTTCGGAGTAATGTAGCTTGAGTTGTGGAAAAGATGTTGAGAACTGATATTTATATAATAGAATGATGCCAGGTAAAACACCCGGCCGATTATCGGTCGGGTGTTTTTTAAATTTTTTGATTTAATGTTAGGTATAATTTTTGTGGCGCATGATGATTGACAAATGGCGTCTCGTGGTGTATAATTACAGTATGTTGGTGAATAGTGGTAGAATATGGTGAAACGGATAATGCTCATCTTTCAGCTTTTTAAAATAAAAATAAAATCAAGTCCGCCTTACAGGCGAGACGCGCCAGCCAAGATAATTACGCTGGTAAAAACAATCCCGGCTTTCGCCGGGGCTTAGTACGGCCAGTTCCGGGCTTAAGCGGAACAATTAATTAAGGCGAAGAAGGGGTTTGATCAGTCCCGCTTAGCGGGTCGGTCAGCCTCCTTAGGAGCCTTAAATAGAAGGCTAGCTTCAAAAAACAAAAATAAAAACAAAAACTTTAAAAAATACGCGCAGTGCCAGCCACTGTGTTTAAATATACCTTAAGATGTTCATCGGAGAATATAGCCATAATCTAGACGAAAAGGGCAGAGTGGCGATACCGTCAAAATTCCGCTCTCTCTTGAAAACCGGCGCGGTTGTTACCAAGGGTTTGGATAACTGCCTCTTTTTGTATGCTAAAAATGAATGGCGGGAGCTGGCGGCCAAACTCTCAAGATTGCCGATCGGCAAAGCTGACTCCCGCGCCTTCTCGCGCCTGATGCTGGCCGGGGCCATGGACGTTGATTTTGATAACCAGGGCAGAATTATGCTGCCTGAATATTTAAGAAAATTCGCTTCTTTGAAAAAGAAGGTGGTCATCGCCGGCCTTTATGGACGATTGGAAATCTGGGATGAAGCGGCCTGGAATAAATATAAGCACGGCAGTGAAAAGAAAACTGCCGATATCGCCGAGGCTTTAGGCGAATTGGGAGTTTAGCCGTTTGATTTTTAAATAAAAATAAAAAAATATGAAAAAATTAAATCCCAAACAAAAGTCAAAGAAATCTTTTTATAATTTAAGGGTGAGAATTATCAGGGCGCCTTTGGTTGACAACACCATGCTCCGGGAAGTGCTTACGCAACGGCAGCGGGCGTTAGTTTTATAAAATTTTCCGCTTATAACTCATCTTCAAATGGCATATCAACACACGCCAGTAATGCTCAAGGAGGTTATGGCATATCTGCAACCGCGGCCGGGGCAGAATTTCATAGATTGCACTTTGGGCGGAGGCGGCTATAGCCGGGCGATTTTAAAAGAGATAGGCGCCAGCGGAAAGATTCTGGCGATTGATCTGGACGAAATGGCGATCAATAATTTTAAATTAAAAATTTCAGATTCAAAAATATCCAATGTAATTTTGGTTCACGACAGCTTTAAAAATTTAGGGGCGATTGCCGGGAAATATTTGCACGGCAGCTCGTTTGACGGAATCGTCTTTGACCTGGGGCTGTCGTCTGCCCAGCTCAATGATCCGGAAAGGGGATTTTCGTTCAACCTCCCGGCCGCGCCGCTGGGCATGAATTTCGGCAAGCCGATCGAACTTAGAGCCGAAGAGATTATAAATGATTATAGCGTTGAAGAGTTAGTTGAAATTTTCAAAAATTACGGCGAAGAAAAATTCGCTCATAAAATCGCTTTGGCCATAGCGCGCGAACGCCAGCTAAGTAAAATCGCCGCCACCGGCCAGTTGGTCAAAATTATTGTGAGCGCGATTCCAAAAAGATTCCACTCCGCCAAGATACATCCGGCTACAAAAATTTTTCAAGCGCTGCGCATCGCGGTAAACCGGGAGTTGGAAAGCTTGGCGCAGGCTTTGCCCCAAGCGGCTGATTTATTGAAGCCGGGGGGCAGAATCGCGGTCGTTTCCTACCATAGCCTTGAGGATAGAATTGTTAAGCAATATTTCAAGCAAGAGTCCAGAGATTGCCTTTGCCCGCCGGCCATGCCGGTTTGCCAATGCCATCACCGGGCCAAGCTTAAGATTTTGACTCGAGGAGTTTTACGGCCAGCGGAAAAAGAAATTTTAAATAACCCCAGGGCGAGAAGCGCTAAACTAAGAGTGGCGGAAAAAATATAAAAGCCGCCTCCCCGGCGGGCAAAAAAATAAAAATCAATATGGAAAATAAAAAACATTATCAGCCGAATATTAAAAATAAGCCGTTTACCAAGATTTTTAATCTAAGGAATTTTAATAGAGCGCTATTCGCCGGCGTAATTTTTTTGGCGATAGCTTACGTCGCCGGAGCCAATGACTTAGCCGTTAAAGGCTATGCTTTAAGCGATGTAAAAAAGCAGCAAAGCCGGTTGGCTGATGAAAATCAGAAGTTGGAGCTTCAGGTGATGTCTTTAAGTTCGTATAGCGCAGTAAGCCAAAAAGTCGGCAATTTAAAAATGGTGGCGGTGGGGGAAATCAAATATATTAATAATAACGGGGTGGTGGCTAAGAAGTAATCAGCTTTTATGTCATTTTGGAAAAAGCATAGAAGAAATTTTGAGACAATAAACAATAGTCGCATTAATTTGATAATTGCGATTATTTTTTTATTGGCCGGCTTGGTTATTTTTAAGTTATTTTATCTCCAGGTATTGAACTATGATTTATATTATAATTTAGCCGCCGACCAGCATCAAATTTATAATTTATTAAAACCGGAGCGAGGTAGAATTTTCGCGCAAAGCAACGAGGCGGGCGCCGCTAATCAGCTTTATCCGATCGCCACCAATAAAATTTTCTATATTCTTTACGCCGTGCCGAAAGATATAAATATCAGCGAGGCGGATGAAATAAGCGAGCAGCTATACCTTAGTTTTGACCGCGAGAAAACGGAAAAAGAAGTTGATGATTTATTGCAGCGGGAAGACGAGGCGAGGCTGAAAGCCCAGATTGACGCGCTGGGAGATTTGAACGATGAGGCGAACAAAGCGAAATACGAAGCGATCGTCGTCCAGCAAAAAAATCTTTTGAACGATCGTCAATTTTTAGAGATGCGAAAAGTGAGGCGCGAGGCGGAAATAAATTCGCGCAAAGCCAATATCATCAGCGGCTATTTAAAAAAATTAAAAAAATCCGGCGATGTCTATGAACCTTTGGAGAAAAAGGTTGATGAGGCCGTTTTGAAGGCTTTTTATTTGGCCGTAAGCCGGCAGGATGAAATTATCAAAGCGGCTGATTTGGAAATTGAAAATGCCGCCGTTTTCATTGTAAATCATGGGCAGAAAAAAGAATTAACCGTGGCGGGAATCAATTTTTCAGAAAAATCCTACCGTTTCTACCCTGAAGGAAGCATCGGCTCCAATCTCATGGGTTTCGTGGGTTTTGCCGGCGATGAAGAAAAGGGCCGATACGGCCTGGAAGAGTATTTTGACCAGGAATTGGCCGGCCGAGAGGGTTCGATTAAAATTGAACGCGACGCGGCTGGCAAGGCCATTATTATTAATGATCGCGAATATTTAAAAGCGGAAAACGGCGTTGATTTGCTTTTAACCGTAGATCGTTCCATCCAGTATACGGCCTGCAAAAAATTAAATGAAGCCGTTCTCAAGCATGGCGCTGACGGCGGCAGCATCATTATTATGGAGCCGAAAACCGGCGCGATTTTAGCCATGTGCTCTAATCCGGATTATGACGGCAATGAGTATCAAGCAGTGGAAAATATTGAAAATTTTACCAATCCGGCGATTTTTTCCCAATATGAGCCGGGTTCCATTTTTAAAGTAATTACCATGGCCATGGCTCTGGACCGGGGAAAAATCACCCCCAATACTACTTATGAAGACACGGGTAAAATCGTCATAGATAAATATACTATTGAAAATTCCGATCACCAGGCTAACGGCGCGCAGACCATGACGCAGGTACTGGAGAAGTCATTAAATACCGGCGCGATTTTTGCCATGGAGAAAGTCGGTTCTGATTTATTTTCCGACTATGTTAAGAATTTCGGCTTCGGAGAAAAGACGGGCTTTGAATCGGCAGGCGAGAGCAAGGGAGACATAAAAAGCTTGATTAAAAAGCCTGTGGGAGAAATTTACGCCGCTACGGCTTCGTTCGGCCAAGGTTTGGCGGTTACGCCCCTGCAGATGGTGGCCGCTTTTTCCGCCATCGCTAATGGCGGAATTTTAATGAAGCCTTATGTAGTCAAAGAAATTGTGAAAGCCGACGGCGCAAAGACCGTCACCCAGCCCAAGACGATCAGGCGGGTAATTTCCGAGAAGGCCGCCACTTTATTGGGGGGCATGATGGTTGATGTGGTGGAAAACGGCCATGGCAAAAGGGCTGCTGTCAAGGGATATTACGTGGGCGGCAAAACAGGCACGGCCCAAGTGCCAAAAAAGAGTGGCCGCGGCTACGAAGAGAATGATTACATCGGCTCATTTGGCGGCTTTGCGCCGGTTGATGACCCCAAATTCGTCATGCTGGTAAGAATTGACCATCCGCGGGACGTGGATTGGGCGGAAAGCTCGGCCGCGCCTTTATTTGGCGAAATCGCCGAATATATGCTAAATTATTGGCAGATACCCAAGGATAGATAAAATACAATTTTTAATTTTTAATTTTTAAATTTAATCATTCACTTAAAATTTCAAATTTAAAATTTATGCGACAGTTATTACAAAATATTCTGAAAATTTTTGCTAAATTAATTCTCTTAAAATATAAGCCAGAAATTATTGGCATTACCGGCAGTTTGGGCAAGACCAGCGCCAAGGAGGCGGTTTATTGCGTTTTAAAGGAAAAGTTCCAGGTAGCGAAGACTATGCAAAATTATAATAATGAAATCGGCCTGCCGCTTACTGTCATCGGCAACATTCCTTTGTCATCAGCTTTTTCCTATATAAAAATACTCTATCAGGCCGTTATACTGCTTCTAATTCTTGACCGGCATTATCCTAAAATTTTGGTTTTGGAAATGGCCGCGGATAAGCCGGGCGACATTAGATATTTAACGGATATTGCCAAGCCGAGCATTGGCATCATTACGGCTATTGGCAATTCACATTTGGAAAAGTTTAAGATCGAAGAAAATATCAGGCGCGAGAAGGCCAGCTTAGTTAGAGAAATGGCCAAAGATCATTGGGCGATATTGAATATTGACGACAAAAAAGTTGAATCGGTTGCTAAAGAAACTAAGGCAAAAATTATTTCCTATGGTTTATCGGACGGGGCTAATGTCCAAGCCAAAGAAATAAGAATAAAATTCGGGGCCGGTGAAGCCGGAGTAGGTTTTAAAATTGTTTATAACGGCTCTGCGGCGCCGGTATTTTTAAATAATGTCTTGAGCCGCGCCGGAATTTACGCGGCTTTAGCCGGAGCCGCGGTTGGCGTAATTAAGGGCATGAATTTAGTGGAAATCAGCCAAGCCTTAAAAGGTTTTCAGTCGCCCAATGGCCGGCTAAAAATAATTTCCGGCATTAAAAATACGATAATCATTGATGATACTTATAACGCTGCGCCGGCTTCTTCGCTCTTGGCCCTGGAAACTTTAGCCAGTCTGCCGAATGTCGCCGGCAAAAGATATGCGGTTTTTGGCGATATGCTGGAATTAGGTTCATTAAGCGTCGCGGGCCATGAAACCGTCGGCCGCGCGGCGGTTAAGGAGAAAATTGATAAATTGATTGTGGTGGGAGAAAGATCGCGGGACATCGCCCGCGGCGCCAAGCAGGCCGGCATGAAAGACGATGACGTATTTCACTTTGCCGAAAATCATCAAGCGGCGGAATTTTTAGCAGAGCGCCTTAAGCCCGGTGATGTTGTTTTAATAAAAGGCTCGCAAGACGCCAGGATGGAAAAAGTGGTTGAAGCATTGATGGCTGAGCCGCTAAGAGCCAAAGAGTTGCTGGTCAGGCAGGGAAAAAAGTGGGCTGGGAAAAAGTAAGGCAAAAACAATCTTACCATTCCCGAAGCCGTTTTTAAAATTTTAGTAATAAAAAAGAGGGAGTGAAGACGCGAATGTCACTTTTCGCGTGTTCACTCCCCGAGAGGCGGTTAGCGGTGGGGGACGGGATTTTCCTCCCTCGCCATTTTCATCTGCTGTTCTTTGCAGGACCAGGAGCAAAAGTAAGCGCCGTGTCCAGCGTGGATCATGTTCTCCTTTGGCGCTCGAATTGTGCAGTGGACATTGCTGCACAGCACCGTCTCTTCTGCACATGGCAAGCTTGCCGGCTTAGTCGTCATAATGACTTCCTCACAGTTTGATTTTCACTGCTACCCGCAATCAGCGCCGCACGGCGCTTTTAGATTACGAGTAATAGATAAAAATCAATTTTGTATAGGCAAGCTGGCAGGCACACTGGCAGGCTGGCAAGTAAATTGTTTTCCTGCTCAAGATAAAATCTGGGCGTTTTTGTAAAAATTAGTAAATTTTTACAAAAACGCTACGATTTTATATTCGCGATAAAACAATTTACTTTCCAGCCTGCCCTTCTGGTTCGCCTAAATGAAATTGTAAGCAGCTAATAAAAAAACAGCCCTGTGTTCAGGGCTGTTTTAATTGATGTTTCAATAATTAAAAACAACCCTGTCTTAAGGACATCATCATACCCTTCATCATCATTTTATTCATTTTCCTGGTTGGGTTGTTCATGGTTATATCTTAGGCCAAGTTAGTAATAAAGTCAAATTTATATGATATTTTTGGCTAATATTAAATTTTATTTTGGTAGCCCCACGGGGAACCTGCCTACGCTTGAAGCTTCGGCGGGCAAGTCGAACTTGAAGATTTATATTAAATACGGAACTTGCCAGTAGCAGGATGAACCTTTACGATGTAGCCCCACGGGGAACCTGCCTACGCTTGAAGCTTCGGCGGGCAAGTCGAACTTGAAGATTTATATTAAATACGGAACTTGCCAGTAGCAGGATGAACCTTTACGATGTAGCCCCACGGGGAATCGAACCCCGATTTCATGGATGAGAACCATGTGTCCTGACCATTAGACGATAGGGCCATTTTTATCCCAATACGCTGCCCATAAAATCTTTGTGTCCGCGCAGAAATTCTTCACTGGTCATTTGGTTTTTGCCTTCCAGCTGCATGGTTTTAACAATCAGCGCGTCTTTGCCGCATTGCACGGCCAAGCCGTTGTTATACTTAAAGGTTTTGCCCGGCTTATAAGAATTGATTTCAATCGGCTCTGACTGAACGGAAGAAATTTTCATCTGTTTGCCTTGCCACCAAGTCCAGGCGACCGGCCAGGACCACATGGCTCGGACAAATCTTTCCAGCTCGCGCGCCGGCTTTGACCAATCAATCAGGCCGTCGCTTTTTTTCAAACTTCTGGCGAAGCTGGCTAGCTGATTATTTTGGGGCTGGGGTATGAGCTGGCCGGCTAAATATTGCTTGACGGTGTCCGCCAGAAAATCAGCGCCCAGGGCGGCCAGTCTGTCATGGAGAGATTCGGCCGTGTCCTGCGGCTTAATTTTTTCTGTGATTTGCGCAATAATCGGGCCGGTATCCAGGCCCTTATCCATTTTAATAATGCTTAAGCCGGTTTGCTCGTCGCCGTTTAAAATTGCTTTCTGGATAACCGAAGAGCCGCGGTATTTCGGCAGAAGCGAAGCATGCAGATTGAGGCAGCCGAATTTTGGAATATTTAAAATTTGTTCAGGGATCAGTTGGGCGTAAGCGGCGACGATCATCAAGTCGGGTTTGAGCAAAGCGATTTTTTCTCTGATATCCATGATATGCTCGGGCTGTAAAACCGTAATATTATTTTTTTCCGCCGCGACTTTTATCGGCGAGGCGGTAATGATCTGTTTTCGGCCAACCGGTTTGTCCGGCTGGGTAATTGCTAAAACTATGGAAAAATTTTGATCATTAAGCAAGGCTTGGAATGCCGGCAAGCCGAAATCGGAAGTGCCGATAAAAATAATTTTACATTTTGCATTGTCATTTTTCATTTTGATTTTTTGAATTTGAATCTTCAATCTCTACGGCTTTATCAATAAACAAAATGCCGTCCAAATGATCGATTTCATGCTGCATCACTCTGGCCATCAACCCCTGGACTGACCGTCTTTTTTTTTCTCCCGCTTGATTATAATAAGCGACGGTGATTTTTTTGCTTCTCTTAACTTTGCCGAAGACCCCGGGAATTGACAAGCAGCCCTCTTGATCCAATTCGCGCGCCCAGGATTTTTTGATGATTTTCGGGTTAATTATGGGGAAAGCCCCATCCTTAGAATTAATCACGGCCAACCTGATGCCGCGGCCGATTTGCGGCGCCGCCAAACCGACGCCGTCAGTTACTATCATGGTTTTAATCATTGATGAAACAAGCCCCTTGAATTCACGGGAACTAATTTCTTTAAGGTTAATCTCCTTGGTTTTTTGCCTTAAAATAGGATTGGGTATGGTGACTATTTTCAGAATGGGCATGTTGTTATTTTCGATTTTCAATTTTAGATTTTAGATTTATAATTTCGCCGGCTAGTTATCTTAGCAAAAACCATTGTTTAAGGCAAGGATGTTTATGTGATATAATGTTAATATGCCAGAAGACAAGGGTTTGGAAAAAATAGGGGATTTGCTTGACCTCAAGCCGAATAAACTGCCGGCTTATGCCTGGCAGGATTTGGCTTTAAGGGTGATCCAAGATTTGAATATACCCGGCTTTAAAAGAAGCGCGGTTTTTAAAGTCTGCAAAGAAAAATCCAGAACCTATATTGAAAAATGTTTGAATGACACCAAGGAGTTATGCCGGAGCGGGGAAAAATGGAGATATTTTTTTAAATTGGTTGATTTGAATGGAAAAAGCAAAAGATAATACGAATTACGATATAATACGAATTACGAATCTTGTACGAATTTACGAACACTGATATTCACGCCATTCGCCTTCATTATGTTTTGCATTGCATTTATTCGTATATTCGTATTCAAATTCGTAATTCGTATTATATCGTAATTCGTATTATTATAACTTGAAGTTCATCACCAGATAGCCGACGCCGAAAGGGGCTTCGTAAGATAAAAATTCCGGCTCGCATTTTATGCCCTCAAGAATGCCCAAAATAATAATAATGGATTTCAGGCCGCATTCTCCCGCGTCCGCGACAAAACTATGGCTTAGTTTTATTATTTCGTCCGTCTTTTTATTGGTTAAGTAGTCAATCAGTTTTTTATCAAATTTTTTTCCTTTCGGATTGTATCCGGCCGGTGCGTTTTTTGTCAAGCGGTGCGATAAATCGCCTGAAGCGATGACCGCGATTCTGGTTTTTGAACTCAACAATTCGTTTTTAATTATTTGCCCGAAAGCATAATGGGCCGTCAGATCCAATCCCGAATAATAAAGCGGGATTATTTTTATTTTTGGCAAGTGCCTGGTTAAGAGATAAAGCGGGATCGCGGAACCATGGTCAAGTTTGTCCTCGCCGATCAGCGCTAGAGGCGCTTGAGCTTCCAGTTTTTCTCTGATTTTATGAGCCAGGCCGATATTTCCGTTTAGAGTGAACCTGGTTGCCAGATCGCCGAAATCCGCAAAGTCGCCTTTGAATTTTTGGCTCAAACAGAGAGTGAAATTTGTTTCCTGCAGAGGGCCGTGCGGCGAAATAATAATTATAGTTTCGGCTTGCGAAGCGTATAATTCCTGCTCCAGTTTTAAATAAGCGTTGGACGTGGCTTGGAGTTGTTTGATGTTTTCTTTGCCCACGCCGGGAATAAGTATGGGCGGATGAGGCGCGATGGCGGCGAAGACGATAGACATATGGTTAATAAAATTTTTAATTTTGTAATTTTTAATTTTTAAACCCCAATCAATATTTTTACTGTTGTCCGTCTTTTATTGTCGCTTCGGTTATTGGCGTGCCGGCCTCGTATAGGTATAATACTTTGGGCGGCACAATAATGACATTAGCTGTTTTATAACCCAAGCTGTTAAAAATTTTATCGCTGGCGATCAGTAATTTTTTACCGCCGGAAATCACGTAAGTATAGGGAGAATCGGCGGTTTTTAAGAGTTCGCCGTCGTCAAAGAGCACCGGCCCTTTGGTTTCATATTGGTCAAGTTCGCTGGCGGTGGTTTTGATGATTTTTTTATTTTTAAATTTGGTGGTCAAGAAAATTTTGTCGGTAATCGGCGATTTATAGCCTTCGGCGGCGTAATAGACGCCGCCGGTTTTTTTGTCTTGCAAGAGCGCTCCGGTCGGATAAGTAGAGGTGGCGGTAAGATTGGCGCCGTCGGCGTAAGCGTTGATTTCCTCCCAGGTAGCAGCAACGACCTCCGCTGAATTAAAGCCCATTTTGCGGAACGCCTGCATAGTGGTAAAACCGCGCTTTTTATCGTCAACCAGCAAAAAGATCGTGCCGCGGGGCGATTTGATTAAAGCGTATTGGGGAAATTTGATCGGCGTTCCGACGGGATAGGGGTCAAGATCTGCTTTATTGACAGCGATGATTTTTTTCGTGTCATAGCGGGAGATTAGCGCTCCTTTGGAAACAAATGGTCTTTTAGAGCCGTTGGCGAGCAGCCAGACGCCGCTTTCGCCGCTGACTTGCAAGAGCGAGCCATCGGGATAAGCTTTGGTAAAATAGCGTCGCCAGATGTTGTAGAAGTTATAGTTGCCGTTATAGACATGGGGCGTGTAATTGTAAAGCGCGGCTGTCGCCCGATTGGCCGGGGTGACTGTAATCGGCGCTTGGCTGATCGTGCCGTAGGGATTGGTAAAAGCGTAAGTGCCGCCGGCCCGGAAGGAATAAAGTTCCGGCCTGTCCAGATAATCCATAAATTGCAAAGCCGCGGAGTTGACTTGCTTGCCGAAGCCTTGCCAGCGGGAGCTGCAGCCGCCGGAATCCGGACAGCCATAGCCGGTCGCCCAATCCAGATTGCTTTGGCTCGGGGACGATTCTTCTATCAGGCTTTGCTCTTTTTGCAGCAACACCAAAAGAAATTGCGGATTAATGGTAATCTTTTTGCATTTGAGTATTTTTTCCTCATCGGTCGGGCTGGCGCTCAAATTTTCAACTTCGCCGCAATCGTAGTTGTTAACCGCCGCGTTGTAAATTATTTCCGAAGCTTTTCTGGCCACGCCGAAAGCGTCCGGGCAGGAATAATTCGCCAGAAAACTGCCTTTGATTTCCAGGAATTCCTGTATATCGCTTAAATCCATGGCGCTTGAATTAAGGATTTCCCAATCGCTGATGATATTATTGGGATCAAAGCCTTCGGCGCGAGCGGGACAAGATAGCGCGATGCTAAAACAAAATATCAAGAGGCATGCGATAGAATAATGTTTTTTCATGAAATGTTAATGATTAAATTCCCAATTTTCAATTCCCAATAACCAACTAAGCCCTAAATTCTAAATCTTAATTATTGGGCATTGGTCACCTGCCTGCCGGCAGGCAGGTTGGGGTTTGGGATTTTTATCTGACTGTCATTAAGATTTTTTCTTTTACTCCCAGGTCTATGTCCACCTTATCGCCGGCCCTGATTTTGCCTTCAATGATTTCCATGGCCAGTTCGTCTAAAATCATATTTTGAATGATGCGTTTGAGCGGCCGGGCGCCGTAGGTGATGTCATAGCCTTTTTCCATCAGCATCTTTTTGACTTTAGCCGCGATTTTCAGGCTGATAACTTTGGTTTTCAGCCTTTTTTCCACTTTATCCAATTCCAGATCGACGATCTTTGATAAGACATCCTTGTTCAAGCTCTTGAAGATGACGATTTCGTCCAGGCGATTCAAGAATTCCAGCTTGAAATGATCCTTTAAAATGCGGTCAATCTTTTCTTTCATCTCGTCGACGCGCAGATCGGCGGTCTTTTTTTCGTCGGTGGTATCGGCGAAACCGATGGAATATTCTTTAATTATTTCATTGCCCAGGTTTGAGGTCATGATGATAATGGCATTTTTAAAGTTTATCACCCGGCCTTTTGAATCGGTGAGCCTGCCATCGTCTAAAATTTGCAGTAAAATATTGAAGATTTCCGGATGAGCTTTTTCTATTTCATCAAACAGCACCACGCTATACGGCCGGCGCCTGATTTTATCCGTGAGCTGGCCGCCTTCGTCATAGCCGACATAGCCCGGGGGTGAGCCGATAATTTTCGCCACCGAATGCTTCTCCATGAATTCGCTCATGTCCAGTCTTACTAAGGCGCTTTCGTCGTTAAACATGAATTCGGCCAAGGCCTTGGCCAGTTCGGTTTTGCCCACTCCCGTCGGCCCCACAAACATAAATGAGCCAATCGGTTTTTTCTCTTCATTAATGCCGGCGCGCGAGCGTCTGATGGCGTTAGCTACCGATTTTATGGCATCATCCTGGCCCACGACTCTTTTATTTAAAACCTCCTCGGCTTTAGCCAATTTTTTTATTTCCGATTCCAGCATTTTCGCCACCGGAATGCCGGTCCAGCGGGAAACCACTTTGGCGATGTCTTCTTCGCCAACTTCTTCTTTTAAGATCCGTTGGCCGGCGCTTTGGATTTTTACCAGTTCGGCTTCTTGGCGCTTGATTTCTCCTTTTAAGGCCGGGATTTTTGAATACAAAATTTCCGCCACCTGCGTAAGGTCATCGCCGCGGCGTTCAATAATTTCCGCTTTGGCTTTAAGCTCGTCAATTTGCTTTTTTGATTCTCTGATTTTGGCAATGGTATTTTTTTCATTGCGCCAATGCAGTTCCAGCTGATTGGCCTGCTCTTTCAACTGGGCTAATTTTTTATTAAGTTCCTTAAGCTTGGTTGTCTGGCGGCTCTCTTTTACCAGGCCGGCTTTGGCGATTTCCAATCTTTTTATTTCCCGTTTTAAAGCATCAAGTTCGTCCGGCGAAGAATCTATTTCCATGCGCAGGGCGGAAGAGGCCTCGTCAATCAAATCCACGGCTTTATCCGGCAGAAAGCGGTCGGTAATATAGCGCGAAGACAGCTGGGCCGCGGCCACTAAGGCGCTATCGGTGATGCGCACGCCATGGTGGACTTCGTATTTTTCCTTGATGCCTCTTAGCATGGTTACGGTATCTTCAATCGACGGTTCGGCAACATAAATCGGCTGGAAGCGCCTTTCCAGGGCCGCGTCTTTCTCAATATATTTTTGGTATTCTTTGGTAGTAGTAGCGCCGATAGCTCTTAATTCGCCGCGTGCCAGGGCCGGCTTAAGCATATTGGAAGCGTCCATCGAGCCTTCGGAAGCGCCGGCGCCGACCAGAGTGTGCAATTCATCGATAAAGAGGATGATCTTTCCGCCCTGGGCTTTGATTTCTTTTAGCACGGCTTTCAGCCTGTCTTCAAATTCGCCGCGGAATTTTGAGCCGGCAACTAAAGCGCCCAAATCCAAGCTGATTAATTCTTTGCCTTTTAAAGTTTCCGGCACGTCGCCGGCGACAATTCGTTGCGCCAGGCCTTCAACAATAGCGGTTTTGCCGGTGCCGGCTTCGCCGATTAAAACCGGGTTATTCTTGGTGCGGCGCGACAGCACTTGCATGATGCGCCTGATTTCTTCGTCGCGGCCGATCACCGGGTCTAATTTTTCCAGGCGCGCCAGCTCGGTTAAATTGATGGCGTATTTTTCTAAAACGCGGAATTTTGATTCCGGCTCCGGATCGGTAATCGTCTGCGAGCCGCGCAATTTGGCAAGAATTTTTAAAACTTCTTCATAAGCCACGCCGGCGCTGATGAGAATTTCTTGAGCTTTCGATTTAACGCCGATCAGCGCCAAAAAAATATGTTCGGTAGAAATATATTCGTCGCCGATTTTATCCGCTTCTTTTTTTGACCGTTCCAGGATCATGGCCACTTCGGCCGTGCCCTGGACCGTGCCGACATTGGCCGAGATCAGAGTCTTAGGCAAGCGGCTGATGATTTCGTAAGTGCGTTTTTCTATGGCCTTGAAGTTTATGCCTAAGCGTTCCAGAATCGGCTTGACCAAGCTCTCGTTTTGCGAGAGCAGGGCAGCCAAGACATGAATGGCTTCTATTTGCTGCTGGCCGTTGTCTTGGGCGATCATCTGCGCGTTGATAATCGCTTCTTGGGATTTATGAGTGAATTTATCAAACATATGTTTAAAATTAATTTCTAATTTCTAATATCTAATTCCTAATCAAATTCCAATAACCAAATTCCAACACCCAACTAAATCATAAGCCCTAAATTCTAATGGAAATGAGGAATTAATTTGATATTTATTTTAGCACTCTTATTCATAGAGTGCTAATTTTAATATAAGGCACCCGTGTTTATTTGTCAAGCGATATTAAGGCCCCTTTAATAAAGGGGCGGCTCCGACCGAAGGGAGGAGAGGGGATTTATGCCGTGTGAACAAGGAGGACAAGGCCGCATTTGGCGCAATGGCCATCTTTATCGTATCTGGTTATGTCATAGCCCAGCCTGTGGATGGCTAGTTCACCGCACTTCGGGCAGTAAGTATTTTCTTTGTCGGTGTTATAAAGATTGCCCGCATAAACATATTTTAAACCGGCGTTTTTGCCAATGGCGTGCGCTTGTAAAACCGTTTGCTCCGGCGTGGCTTTGGCGGCGTGCAATTTCCAGGAAATTTCCGGCCAGAACCTGGAGACGTGCCAGGGCGTGTCGCTACCCAATTCGCGAACAATAAATTCAGCCAATTTTTTTAGCATGGCCGGATCATCGGACAATCCGGGAATGATCAGGGTGGTAATTTCCAGGTGCACGCCGGCTTGTTTCAGGCTGATCAAATTTTTCAGGATCGGCGCCAGTTTGGCGCCGCAATTTTTCAAATAAAATTTTTCATCAAATGATTTTAAATCTATGTTGGCGGCGTCAAGATAGGGGAGAATGGCTTTTAAGCATTGCTCGCCCATATAGCCGTTGGATACCCAGACATTTTTTAAATTATTTTTTTTGGCCAGCTTCATGATATCCAGGGCGTATTCGGTGAAGATGGTAGGTTCGTTATAGGTGTAGGCGATGGACTGGCAGCCGGAGGCAACGGCTTGCGCCACGATTTGCCGCGGTGATACAGGCCTTCGTAGAGACGCGCCATGGCGCGTCTCTACGAAGGCCTGGCTGATTTCCCAATTTTGGCAATTGGCGCATTTGAAATTACAGCCCAAGGTGCCTAAAGAAAAGGTTTTGCTCCCGGGCAAAAAATGAAACAGCGGCTTTTTTTCCATCGGATCAACATTCATGGCCGCGGGCTTGCTGTAGACCAGAGAATAGAGCCGGCCGTCAATATTTTGCCTGGCGCCGCAAATTCCCGTTGCTCCGCTTTTAATCCGGCAATAGTGGCTGCATAATTCGCAAGCTACGGCGTTGTTGGCTGATTTTTTGTAAAATTGAGCTTCGCGCATAAGCATATTATAGCACAAGACAGTAAAATTGGCGCTAAAATTTTCTTGCTTAAATTAACTTTTTTTAGTATAATTAAGCCATGGACCCCGTTAGAAATAATTTTGTTAACGGGTGCATTATATAAATATGCAAAGCGCACAGAATAATAATTCTAACGGGGCAGGTAAGATTAACATTTTGGGAGTGAAAGTGGCGCATATTTCTAGAAGCCAGGCTTTAGATAAAATTCAGGAATTTTTGGCGGATAATGAACGGCAGTATCAGATTGTTACGCCCAATCCGGAAATAATTTTATTAGGCACGCAACATGATGAGGAATTTTGGTATATTTTAAATCATGCCGACCTGGCTCTGCCTGATGGCGTGGCCTTGAAAATTGCCGGCTGGTTTTATGGAAAAAATATTGAGCGGATTACCGGCGCGGATTTAACTTTGGATATTTTAAAGTTAGCGCAAGCCGAAAAGCGCAAAGTGGCGGTATTCAGCTGGAATAGGGGATTGTCCGGCGCGGAGGAAATAAAGTCGGCGATTATGAAAAAATTTCCCGGAATAGCGGTTTATGTTCAGGCGATTGAACGCCCGCTTGCCGAGAAGGCGGGGGGCGGCGCCGTGGAGTCAAATACAATCCCCCTAACCCTGCCCGCTCGTGTCTCGCAGTGGCAGGCGGGCCCCTTTATCAAGGGGGTAAATCAATTCGCGCCGGAGATAGTTTTTTGCGCCTTGGGCGCGCCTGATCAGGAAAAATTCATTTATTATAATTTAGCAAAAATACCCTCGGCCAAATTGG